>JBGPVY010000009.1:0-23335 GCA_041491905.1 Nitrospiraceae bacterium
CGTCCATCGCCTCCTCGGTCCGGTCGCCGGCACAGGGCTCTCCGTATTGCTTGCGCCTTGGCTGGTGCCTGCCCTGATTACCGGTGGGATCACCCTGTTGCTGCTCACGTTGATCAGTGCGTCCGGTGCCGGCGGGAGAGGACGCGGACGGCTTGGCGGGGACGACTGGGTTTGGTATAGCAGTCGCAGTGGCGGATGGGGCGGCGGCTCGTTCGGCAGCGGTGGGGGTGGTTTCAGCGGCGGCGGGGGCAATTTCGGAGGAGGAGGCGCCAGTGGAAATTGGTAACAGGCTGGAGTTGACCGCTGAAGAACATGAGCGGATCCGGCTGGCCGTACAGGCGGCGGAGGGGCGGACGAAGGCAGAAATCGTTCCGATGATCGTGGCGCGCTCGGGGCTGTATCGCGAGGTCCAGCATTGGGTCGGTCTCGGAATCGCGCTCTTGGTGCTCACCATTCTGCTCACGATTGAATCGCACTGGCTCCCGTGGGGTTGGCATGCTTCGAACGCGGCCTGGCTCCTGCTTGCGACGCTGGTGGCTTACGGCTGTGGCGTGTGGCTCGGGACACTGTGGCCGGTCATTCGTCTCTGCGCCTCCATAGAGCGGATGCGGCACAAAGTAAAGCTCAGAGCCGAACACGCGTTTTCTCAACATGCCGTGTCGCACACGCGGGAGCGCACGGGCGTGCTCATCATGCTGTCTATTCTGGAACGACAGATCTACGTGTTGCCGGATCGAGCGCTGGAAGGCCTGGCCTCACGTGACCATTGGGCTCAGGTGGTCCAGGCTGCTGTCGATCGATTACAGTGTGGCGATATCGTCGGCGGGCTCTGCCAGGGAGTCGAACGATGCGGCCTGCTGCTTGCCGACATCTGTCCCGGTCGTCCGGGCGACAACCCTAACGAATTATCTGACGAATTGATTCAGGAGCCATAACCCGCATGATTCATGAAGCTTCTTCTGTAAGCGCGGATGCGCGGCTGCGACGGGCAGTCTCGCCGTTTAGCCCTTCGACATACTGCACGAGTATGCCTCAGGGCTTCACGTCTCCCAGTGCCCGTCTCGCTTCGCGTCTGCACGCTTTCGCGACGAACCTTCATGAATAATGCGGGCTAACCCTCCTCTTGATAGACTGCCCGGCGTTGTTCCGCTAGAATCCTGATTCATGTCCGATCCTACTGTGGTATCCCCAGCTCCAGCGAATGCGCAAGATGAGACTCGCTCGGTGGTCAAAGCGGCCGGCTTGGTCGGCGTGGCCACCTTCTCCAGCCGGATTCTCGGCTTCGTCCGCGACATGGTGTTGGCGAGGATTTTTGGCGCGACGCCTGCGGCAGATGCCTTCTTCGTCGCCTATCGTGTCCCCAACTTGCTTCGTGAGTTATTTGCGGAAGGGTCGATGTCTTCAGCCTTCATTCCGGTCTTCACGGAATATCAGACGCTCAAGTCGAGACGAGATACCTGGGAACTGGCGAGCGCCGTCTTCACCACGCTGCTCACAATCGTGATAGGTATCACGATCCTGGGTATTATCGTCGCGTCTGGAATCGTCTGGCTTCTGGCGCCAGGGTTTCATGACGATCCAGCGAAGCTGGGCATGACGACGCTGCTCACCCAGATTATGTTCCCGTATCTGGTCTTTATCAGCCTGGCCGCGCTGGCGATGGGCATCCTGAATTCCATGCGCGCCTTCGCGGCGCCGGCGTTTTCGCCGGTGTTCTTTAATATTTTTATCATCGGCTGCGCACTCTTTTTATCGCCAATGATGGCGGAGCCGATCCTCGGTGTGGCCATCGGGGTCGTCGCGGGAGGCGCGGCGCAGTTCGCCATGCAGTTGCCCGGCCTGAGTCTGCGCGGCATGTTGTTCGGATTCCGGTTCAAGCCCAGCCATCCCGGCGTGCGGCGGATCGGCGTACTGATGGTGCCGTCGCTCCTTGGTCTATCCGTGACGCAGATCAACATTACCGTGAGCACAATCCTCGCCTCCTTCTTTGCGGGCGGGCCGACCTATCTCTTCTACGGCATGCGGTTGATTCAGTTTCCGCTCGGGATTTTTGGTGTGGCGTTGGCCACGGCCATTTTACCGACACTCTCGGCGCAGGCCGCGCGCGGGGCGCTGGATGAATTGCGGACGACGTTGGGATTCGGCCTTCGCATGATTCTCTTTATCATCCTGCCGGCGATGCTGGGCCTGATCCTCTTGCGGCAGCCGATTGTCCATCTGTTCTTTGAGCACGGGACCTTTACGGCGCACGATACGGCCGAGACTGCACTGGCGGTGCTCTGCTATTCCGTCGGTCTCTGGGCCTTCGGAGGCGTTCGCATCATTGTCTCAGCCTTCTATTCGCTGCAGGACACGCGAACGCCGGCCATCTCTGCGGCAATCGCCGTCGCGGCCAACCTCGTCTTCTCTCTCCTGCTGATGTCGTCTCTTGGCGCGGCCGGCCTGGCCTTGGCCACAGCCCTGGCGGCGATGGTCAATGGAGGCATCTTGGTCGCGGTGCTGCACCGTCGGTTGGGCGGCGTGGAATGGGGCTCTGTGGGACGATCATCACTGCGTGTGCTGCTCGCATCTGTGCCGTTGGTTGTGGTCTGTGCCTGGGTGGCAGCGGCGCCGGTCTGGACGCAGCCCGGTGAATGGACGGCGAAATCGGTCATGCTCTGCGTGGCCATCGGATTGAGCGTGAGCGGTTATCTGGGCGTCCATGCCTTGCTGCGGTCAGAAGAACTTGATCTGGTATGGGGAATGGTCAGACGGAAACTGAAGCGAGGAGTGACCTGAGACGATGGGCAAGAGACAACCCTCACCCAAACGCCTCACGCCTGACGCCTCACGCTTCACGGCCTGCGTTTTCCACACGCCATGGGGTTGGATGGGGGTTTCCGAAACGACGAAAGGGATCGACGCGGTGGTGTTGCCTAAGCCGTCGCGCCAAGCTGTGCTGTCCGAATTGCAAGCGGCCTCAGCCGCTCTGCTGGACGCCCAGGTCTCTTCACGATTGCGAGAGGCGCGGGCACAACTGACCGACTATCTGGCCGGGACGCGCAGGTCCTTCGATCTGTCGCTGGACCTCTCTCGAGGAACGAGTTTTCAGCGGAAGGTCTGGCGGACCCTTCGACGTGTCTCCTACGGTCGGCTTCGATCCTATCAATGGGTGGCTGTCCGTGTTGGAGGCAGACAGTATGCCCGTGCCGTCGGCAATGCCGTGGGGGCGAATCCGATGCCGATCGTGATTCCTTGCCATCGAATTGTGGCGCAGGATACGTCGCTCGGCGGATTCTCAGGCGGCTTGCCCACGAAACGAAAACTGCTCACTCTCGAAGGAACCCTGGCGGAGCTTCGACCGGGACGATCGTAACCCATGAAAGCCGTAATTCAGCGGGTGACCAGAGCGTCAGTTCACGTTGAGGGCAAGACCGTGGGGCAGATCGAATCTGGTCTCCTGGTCTTGCTGGGCGTGGCTAAAGGCGATGGAGAGTCGGATGGCCGGTTTCTTGTCGAGAAGATTCGCACGCTCCGGATCTTTTCCGATGAGCAGGGGAAAATGAATCGTTCGCTGGCGGACATTGGGGGATCGGTCTTGCTGGTTTCCCAGTTTACCTTACTGGACAGGATGGCGAATGGCCGTCGCCCGAGCTTTGACGAGGCGGCGCCCCCGGATGAGGCAAAGCGACTATACGAGCAGGTCGTGGCAGAGCTACGAGACCACGGTACTCACGTGGAAACCGGGATCTTTGCTGCGCGCATGCAGGTCGAGTTGCTGAACGACGGACCGGTGACCTTTGTGCTGGACAGCCGCGGCGCGAGCTAGTTCCGATCTGTACTCAAGTCTGTCTCGTGAAGACCGAAAGAGGGATCATGGGCGCCGATATCGGCACATCGGCACCGTCTGCTATACTTAGTTCATACGTTTTCTGAATGTGTGAGAGGTGGATATGGGAACGCAAGTTCCGCCACGGCATCCGCTCCGTCAGCTGTTCGGCGCCCTGACCGAGAAAAGTTTCACGGAACATCTCGGGTGGCCCGACCTCAACGTCACCAGCTATGTCTCCAACCTGCTCGTCGACTTTACTCACACCGACCACCTGTATAAAATAAAAAATCAGCAAGACCAACCGGTCGATACGGTAGTGGACCTCTTGTTTGAGTCGGAAGTGTTGCTCGAAGCGCAGTCGATGGATCGTGAACGGGACGTGCATCAGCATATCGGTGATTTCACACTCTTTATGGCGGGACTGTTTCCGGAATATCTGCGCCGCCTCAAGACAACCGGATTGATCTACCACAAGGATTTCCTCGTGGACTATATGAAGACGGGAAAGCGCTCCTACGGGATTGTCGCGCAAATGGCTGACGGTCCGTCACGGGACGAACCTCCTCTGTTCCGAAAACTCTCCGACAACTTCGAGCTCTGCGTCACCGGGCTGGGGTTCGTGCGGTCCGATCTGGATCGCATGAAAGATCCGGCGTACCGGCAGGCGCGGGATCTTCTTCTGAATTGACAATTTCCCGTCCTCTCATTCTAGTCCACGGAGGTGCCGGTCTCCGACGATTGACGCCGGCGCAGGCCACCTGTCTGGCCGATGCACTCGTCATCGGCTATGCCATTCTTGAGCAGGGCCGTCCCGCCGTCATCGCCGTCGAATGTACGATCGGTCTCCTGGAGCAATCGGGGCTGTTCAATGCGGGACGAGGAGCGAATTGTCAGCTGGATGGGGTGCAGCGGATGGATGCCGCGATCATGGAAGGGGCGCACCTCGAAGCTGGAGCCGTTGCCTCGATCGAAGGAATCGTGCATCCGATTACGGCGGCCAGATTGGTCATGGAAGACACGAGTCATGTCTTGCTCGTGGGACCTCCGGCCACGCGGTTTGCGCAGCACGGCCAACTTGAACAGCTACCGAAGGCGCGATCGCCTCGCCGGAGTTCCGGTCGGTCTTCTCGTGCTTCAACGGTCGCAGCGCAGACGATTCATCTCTATCGAGCGATGCTGAAATCTAAGCGGACACAGAAGGACCGGTACGGGACCGTCGGCGCTGTCGCCTTGGATCGGTCCGGGACGGTGGCGGCAGGGGCCTCTACCGGAGGCATCGATTCGATGTTGCCAGGGCGAGTTGGCGACAGCCCGCTCATCGGCTGTGGAGTCTACGCGGACAATCAGAGTGGTGCTGTGTCGATGACGGGAATGGGCGAAGGCATCGTCCGCCTTGTAATCGCCAAGAGCATCTGCGATCGTCTAGGCATGGGGAAGAGTCCTGCGGTCGCCGCTCGACAGGTGTTGCGTATGCTCGTGTCTCGGGTCCGTGGGTCGGCTGGGGCCTTAGTCCTCTCGACGGACGGGCGATTTGCCATCAGGCATGTGACACCCCATATGGCTGCCGGTTGGTGGAACGGGACCGGCCAGCCGACCGTTCGAGGACAATTTCCATGAAGGACGCGCTCTTTCACCTGGCTTTTCCCACGCAGGATGTGGCGGCGACGAAACGTTTCTATGTCGATGGACTTGGTTGTACGTTGGGTCGGGAGTCGAGCCACGCCGTCACGTTCGGACTCGCGGGGCATCAACTCGTGGCGCATCTGACGACGGAACCCCTGCCACCGCAACAAGGCATTTATCCCCACCATTTCGGTTTGGTATTCTTGTCGAAAGACTCGTGGCAACAGTTCTTGGAGCAGGCCCAGGCGAAAAGATTGCCCTTCTATCAACAGCCCCGCATACGGTTCCCCGGCACCAGCATCGAGCACCACACGTTCTTTCTCAAAGATCCCTCCGGGAACCTCCTCGAGTTCAAACACTATCTCAATGAGTCGGCGATCTTCGGCGAGCGAGAGTGTCGCGAGGTCGGCGACTCCTCTGAATATCTCGCAGGGTCGTAACCTGTAGCAGGATGCTGAAAAAGTCCGCCAGCGTAAGAAGACCGTTATTTGGTTTATCTCGTTTGTTTGGTTAAACAAGACAAACTAGATGAACCAGATCAACTCGTCACGCGCCTTTCGCGCCGGCACCCCGCCGAGCCTGTTACGGTTCTGGCTCTGGTTCGGGCTCTTGCTCTGGCTGGGTGGGCTCCCGATAGATCCGGTTGAGAATACGGTCGTGGCGACGAGCCAGGGCGGTCGTTTTTCGCATTGGATCGTATCGACGTGGCGACGGCAAGATGGCAGCCAGCCACGCTGCCTCGTCGGCCGTCAGGTCGCGCGAGGACTTCTTGAAGTGATGACGGGCCGCGGCTTCAGCCCCATAAACGCCCTCTCCCCACTCGGCGACGTTGAGATACAGCTCGAGAATACGCTCCTTCGTGAGATGATGTTCGAGGGAGCGCGTAATCAGAGCTTCCCGCGCCTTTCGAAGCAGGGACCGTTCGGATGATAGGTAGAGGTTTTTGGCCAGCTGCTGAGTAATGGTGCTCCCCCCACGCTTGAGTTTGCCCGCTTCGAGGTTATACAGAGCCGCGTCCTTGATCCCTTCCCAGTCGAATCCTTCGTGGGTGAAGAACGACGCATCTTCCCCCGCCACGACCGCCTGGTGGAGGTAGGGGGAGATACGTGAGAGCGGTACCCACATCCAATGGCCTCCGATGGTGTGGCCTTGTGCCTCAGCCTGAGCCTGTCGCGCTTCCATCAGGGCCGTCACGGTTGGATTGGTCGCGCGTAAGACCGAGACATCGGGCATCGCAAGCAACCATAGGAAGAGGACAGCCCCGACCGGGAGGCAGAGGCCGATGATCAGTAAGGCTTTCACGCGGGATCGGGATTGTTCGGTTGACTTCCGCATAGTCTGATGGGTATGAAAGGTACGAGGCGAGAGGCTAGGGGCAAGGGGGCTGATAAGAGCCTTGCACGCGCCTCTTGCCCATAGGGTAACCATTGAAAATCCTGAATGCAGAGTTTATCAGAAGTTGTGCGGGGCCAGAACAGTTTCTGAAAAGCGAACTCTCGGAAGTCGCCTTCATCGGGCGGTCGAACGTCGGAAAGTCCTCTCTCATCAACTCCCTCTTGCAGCGCAAGGGCCTGGCCAAGGTGAGCCGCACGCCGGGAAAGACCCGCTTGGTCAACCTCTTTCGGATCACCAGCGACGATCCTGGGTTGGCGCGATTCGTGGTCGTGGACTTGCCTGGGTATGGATACGCGAAGGTGTCGAAAGCGCTGCGGGCTCAGTGGGCGCCATTGATCGAGCAGTATCTCGACGGCAGTGAACAGCTGCGCGCGGTGGTGGTGTTGGTGGAAAGCCGGGTGCTGAGCGAACAGGACAGGGAGACGATCGCATGGCTTCTGTCCGTCGGACGACCTCCCATCGTGGTGGCGACGAAAGTGGACAAGTTAAGAATGAGCGAGCGCATGGGTGCGCTTCGTCGGCTGCAGGTAGGGCTGGGATTGGTCGAGGGCGACGAAGTTATTCCTTACTCGTCGGTGACGGGCGAGGGGCGGGAGCAGTTGTGGGCGGTCCTGAAAGAGCGGATTCGAACTTGATCTCGATGTAGGCCTTGTTCTTGAGGTCCGCCAGCCACGCTTGGAACACATCTTCGCTTTTCTGCTGAAAGACGAGTCCCTGGATTTCAGTGCGGACTTGCTCATACGGGCGGAACTGTTTGGGTTTCTTGTCCTCCAGGCGCACGATGTGAAAGCCTTCTGAGGTCTCGATCATATCCGAGATGCCGCCGGGCACAAGGTTTGCGATAGTGCGCTCTATCTCCGGCAAGAGCTCTCCCTGCCGCACCAAGCCCAGGCGCCCTCCTTGCGAGGCGCTCGGGCCGACTGAAAAGCGCAACGCCAAATCCTCGAAGGACTCCCCTTGCTTGAGCTGCGCCATCACCTCACGAACTTTCCCCCTCGCGTCGGCCGTATCGTCCGGTGAGCGGGGCTGAATGAGAATCTCGCTGAGCGTGTATTCCTCCGAGAGCGCAAACCGATCGCGGTGTTCCTGGAAGTACCGTTTCATGTCGGAGTCTGCGACCATCACCCCGCTCCGCACCTCGCGGTCGACGATCCTGAGCAGGGTCAGCTGTTCTCGGACGTTTTTCATGTCTGCCGGGTTCGTCTCGTCGATCGTTCCCCCCTGTTGCTTCATCTGCTGAGCCGCTTGCCGGACTTCCTGATCGGTGACCGCGATGCCTCGCACCTTGGCTTCCTGGAGTTGCAGCTTGCGCTCGATCATGGAGGTCAGCGCCATGTACTCCGCCGTCTTGAGCTGGCGCGCGAGGACGTCGCCGCGATACTCTTTCTGAATCCGCTCCCGCTCCGGGGCGAGTTCCCGTTTCATCTCGGACAGCATGATGAGGTCCGAGTTGACGATCGCGATGATCCCATCTTCTACCTGCGCGGCTGAAAGAAGCGACGCCTGTGCAATCAGCCCGAGCGCGAAGAAGACCGTATGCCTCAGCCAGTCTGGTGCCATCGTGATGAACGGACGGATCGTGATCATGGTTATGGGCCTCGCCACGCGCCGATGGGATCGGCCGATCGGCGAGGGTTCGATGGATTGTACACGAATTGAGGAGGACTTGAGGAGCCTGAGTGAGGGCAATTTCGATCCGCGACGATTCAGCGCGTGCCGACGTCGTCGGCGACATAGCGGGAAGCGTCGGCAAGGCGGATGATCGCCTTCGCGCGGATGTCGGCGATCACGCCGTCAAAACGTTTTCGGCGCTTCTCGTTGAGCAGTTCCTGTCGTAGACGTTCCCGAACAGCCACGTCCGCCTGAATAATTTCCTTGTCGAGCGCCGCAATCATGACGAGGTAATAGCCGGCGTCCGTCTTGATCGGCGCACTGACCATCCCGGGCTTGAGGGTATGAATGACTGCGTCGACTTCGGGGATGACCAATCCCTTGCGATAGGGGCCGAGATCGCCTCCTTTCGCTTTCGTTTTGAAGTCGACGGAATAGCGCTGCGCAAACTTGGCGAAGTCTCCCCCTTGGTTCACCTGCTTTTCGAGATCTTTCGCCGCAGAAATATTTGGCAGCAGCATCTGCGACACATTCACTTTCAATGGTGTTAAGAGTTCGTTGGCATGCTGCTCGTAGAAGGCATCCAATTCCTCTTTCGAGAGTTCGACCTTGGCTTTGATCCGGTCCTTGAGGAGTTCGTCGAGAATCAATTGTTCCCGGTAGCGTTGTGCTCGATCGCGGATGGAATCGTTCTGGTCGAGTCCCTGCTTGCGCGCTTCCTGCATGAGCAGCTCTCGGGTGATGAGTTCGTCGAGGAATAGGCGCTTTCCCCCTTCTTTCTGGTACCGCGCCCTGGTGGCCTCGGCCAGTTCTCCCCAGCGGGTGTCGAATTCGGTCTGCGTGATTTGTCGGCCGTTGACGAGGGCCAGCACCCCTTCCTCGGGCGGTGGCTTACAACTGGTGAGCAGCAGGAGGCTGGCACCGATAGCGCCGGCGAGTAAAGTGACGAGACGGAGAGCGACGACGCTCACGGATCCGTTCGATGATCGAGTCATAGGCGCGTGAGACCTTGCTAGAGAGATGATTACGAAGACATCGAGGTGTTGGTATCACAGCCTCCCAGGCTTTGCAAGGTTGCGGTGAGTTCTCGAAAGATGGAAGACCAGTCCTGATGCGGCATCTGGAGCTCAAAGGAGAGCGGAGACAGGAAGCACATCCGCTTCTTGTACCGGTCCATCATCCGGTGAATCGCTTGGCTTGAGACCCGGCTCTTGGCGTCGAGCGTGACGACGACAGAGCGGGTCTTGAGTTCGATCGTGCTCAGGCGCAAGGCCTTGGCCTGGAGCCGCACCTGCATGACTTCGAACAGTCGCTCGACGGAGTCCGGGGCCAGCCCATACCGATCCTGTATTTCGCCATGGAGTAGGGCAAGATCTCCGACTTGGGTGCAGGAGGAGAGTCGTTTGTAGCACGAGAGGCGCTGGTGGGGATCGGCGACGTAGTCGTCCGGAATAAAGGCGGAGACGTTAAGCCGGAGGGTGGGGTCCGGCTCTTCTTCCACCACCTTGCCTTTGAGGCGCTGGACGGCCTGCTCAACCATCTGCATGTACAGATCGAGCCCGATGGCAGCGATATGTCCAGATTGTTGTTTCCCGAGAAGGTTGCCGGCGCCACGGATTTCCATATCCGCCGCGGCGATGCGGAAGCCGGCGCCCAGTTCGGTAAATTGCTGAATAGCGATGAGGCGCTTCCGGGCGTCTTCGCTTAACCGTCCCTCATCGGGGACCAGGAAATAG
This sequence comes from Nitrospiraceae bacterium, assembly GCA_041491905.1. Classification (GTDB taxonomy): domain Bacteria; phylum Nitrospirota; class Nitrospiria; order Nitrospirales; family Nitrospiraceae; genus Palsa-1315. Next base: position 10,177 of record JBGPVY010000009.1, read on the forward strand.
GCGTAGGCCTGGTCGCCGCTTCGTCCCACTCGCCCGCGCAATTGGTACAGCTGCGCGAGGCCGAACATGTCAGCACGATTGACGAAGATCGTGTTGGCATGGGGCACGTCGATGCCCGATTGGATAATGGCCGAGGCGATCAACACATCCGCTTCTCGGCGAAAGAACTTCAACATCACGGCTTCGAGCGGTTTGGCGGTCATCTGCCCATGGGCCATCACGATGCGCGCATCGGGCACCAGTTGTCGGAGCCAAGCTCCCGTCTTCTCCATCGTTTCGATTCGGTTATGGACGAAGTAGACCTGCCCGCCCCGCCCCAGTTCGCGCAACATCGCCTCTCGGATGAGCGTGTCGCTCGATCGGACGACCTGTGTGCGAATGGACAAGCGGCCCGCCGGAGGGGTCTCGATGATCGAGAGATCACGCACGCTCGCCATGGCCATCTGCAAGGTGCGAGGAATCGGGGTGGCCGTGAGTGTCAAGACGTCGACTTGAGTGCGGAGTTGCTTCAATCGTTCCTTGTGTTTGACGCCGAACCACTGTTCTTCGTCAATGATCACCAGGCCTAGATCGCGGAACACCACATCCTTCTGGATGAGCCGGTGCGTTCCGATCACCACGTCGATGTTTCCGGCTGCCACGTCTTTGAGAATGGCTTTGGCCTCCTTTGGCGATTGGAATCGGGAAAGCAGGGCCACGCGAGCCGGAAACGGCGCGAACCGTTCTGAGAAGTTGTCGTAATGTTGGTGAGCCAACAGAGTTGTGGGGACGAGTACCGCTACCTGCCGATTATCTTCTACGGCCTTGAAGGCTGCTCGCATGGCCACTTCCGTTTTTCCGTACCCGACGTCGCCGCAGACCAGGCGGTCCATCGGCTTACTGGACTCCATGTCGTGCGTAATGTCTTCGATCACTTTGAGTTGGTCCTCCGTTTCTTCATATTCAAACGCGGCTTCGAACTCGTGATACATCGTGCTGTCGAACCCATAGGCATGACGCGTCACGAGTTCACGGTTGGCATAGAGGTCCACCAACTCGTGGGCCATCTCCTCGATGTCTTGCTTCACACGCGCGGTCGTCTTGGCCCAACTGGTGCCGCCCAAACGTTCAAGGCGCGGCGCATGGCCTTCCGCTCCGCTATACCGCTGCACATGGTTGAGCCGCTCCAGCGGGACGTACAGCGTGTCGCCGCCGGCGAATTCCAGGATCAAATAATCGCTGTCGAAATCTTGCACCGAGAGGCGTTTGAGGCCTTGATATTTGGCGATGCCATGTTGGACATGGACGACATAGTCGCCCACGTTGAGATCTTCCAGCGAGGAGAGGAAGGTCGCGGTTTTACCCTTGGCTTGCGGCTTGTGGCGCGCGCCTTTGGCAAACAGTTCTTCTTCCGTCAGAACGGCCAAGCGCAAGTCCGGTGCGAGGAATCCCGCAGATAAATCGCCGCGCAAGACGTAAAACGGCGCTTTGGTTTTACTGGAAGCGGTCCAGGCCCCCACTGTCCATTCCATCGCCGGCACATCGTGTTCGCGTAAGAGCGCCAGCAAGCGATCCACTTGGCCGCGACTTCTTGCGACGAGTACCACTCGGCACTCCTCTCGGAGACGATCCATGATGGCCAGGGTCTGGGTGAAGGGCATCCCCCGAGCGCCGAGACCAGCGCTGGCCGGGATTTGAACGGGAAAGGTCTGGACCGGATTCCAGGACGCATCGCTCGCGGTGAGCGGTTCGAGGGCGAGCGTGGGCCAGCCGTTCGTGCGATCCATGAGTTCCGGCCAGGAGAGAAACAACCGCTCCGGTGACGGGTAGGGTACGCTGGTCTCCCGATCGGCATGGCGGAGATAGCCGTCGTCGATCTTGCTCCAAAGATCCGTGCAGGCCCCTGTCAACGCAGCCGGCTGATCCAGGGCCAATACAGGCTGTTCAGTGAAATAATCGAAGAGGGTGTCCATATCGGGATAGAGGACCGGCGCGCGCCACTCGGCATCCGCCGGAATGGGAGCGAGGGCATCCGGCGAAGTCTCTGCACGGAGATATTCACGCGCGGGAAGGACGACCGCTCGATCCAGCTTCGCGGTGGATTTCTGCGTGGCGGGATCGAACAAGCGGAGCGAGTCGACGTTTTCGCCAAGAAATTCGACGCGGAGCGGGTCGGCATAGGCCGTCGAGAAAATATCCACAATGCCGCCTCGAATACTGAACTCGCCTGGGATTTCCACCACCGAGACCCGGCGGTAACCGAGACGTAAGAGCCCTCCGGTGAGGGCCTCACGCTCAATCGTGCCGCGCAGCTTGAATTGCAGGGTAGTGTTGGTGAAGGCCGTGACGGGCAACAGCCGTTGCATCAGGGCCGCGATGGAGGTGACTAGGCAGGTCTGTGGCGCGGTGCGGATGTGACGCAGGGCATTCATCCGGCGCGCGATCAGACCGACATGGGGCGCGCTGCCCTCGTATGGCAAGGTTTCCCATCTCGGGAACAGGGCGAGGGGAGCCGTCGGGAGACCGATGAGATCATGGAAAAAGTGTAGGTCATCAAAGAGGCGTTCAGCCGCCTTGTCCGACCCGGTGACGATCAGCCACGATCGATTTCCCAATGTGCCCGACTGAGTATGCAGAAGCGTGGTGAGGGCAAGCCCGGCGGTGGACCCGTACAAGCCGGTGACAGCGGGGCGGCCTCTCTCGTTTGCCAGTGCCGCGGCGACAGGAGCGAACCACTGGGATGCTGCATGAGTGTGGATAGTATCGGACACTGCTTGGGCTAAGCTGTTGTTGAGCGAATGCGTTGGATCAGCGATGTGGTGGAGACGCCGGGGACCAAGGGAATGGTACGGACGACTCCGCCGCGCGATTCGACGATCTCGCGGCCGACGATGCGTTCCACCGCCCAATCTCCGCCTTTGACGAGGACATCCGGCTGCAATGCGGCGATCAGGCTTTGGGGGTCCGGTTCATCGAACAGGATCACATGATCGACACAGCCGAGTGCAGCGACCACTTCCGCCCGCTGCGCTTCCGAGACGATTGGCCGATCCGGCGCCTTGTTAAAACTCCTGACGGACGCGTCGCTGTTGACCGCGACGACTAGCAGGTCGCCCAGCTCTTTCGCGGCCTGGAGGTAGCGCGTATGGCCCACGTGCATGAGATCGAAACAGCCGTTCGTGAACACGATACGTTTCCCTTGGGTTCGCGCCGCTAGTAGAAGTAGGACGAGCTGGTCTCTGGTCATAACTTTCACGGACATGTCTGCATCATACCGACTGTGCGCGCGGATGGAAAGAGACAGAATACTACCCCGTGTCGTCGTGGCTCACCCCGCCTAACCCAATCACCGACGACCCGTGCTTGGCAATCAGCGCGTCCATCGCCTCGATGACTTTCGTCCGCCGTTGGTCGAACAGCCCGGGCGGCGCGGGTGTCAAGGAGGAGAGCGCGAGCCCGGCCAAGCGGTACTCGGTGCCGGGCCGAATGAGTTCGTGCAGCGCTTGTTGGACGGTAGGCCACATGTCGGGATCGTAGTTCAGCGGGTGCGGAAAGCGATGCTGCTTGGTCGTGATGGCGAAACGGGCGTTTTTCAACTTCACGGTGCAGGATCCGGCGGCCAATCCTTCCTGTCGGAGATCCCGCGCCAGGTCGCGGAGGAATCCACGCAGGGTTCGCTCAAGAAACGGGCGATCATGCGTATCGTGTTCAAATGTGATCTCGTGGCTGAGGCTTTTGGATTCGCGATCGGCCACCACCGGTTCGTGGTCGATCCCCCGCGCCTGTTCTCGAACCCAGTGGAGTCGCGAGCCGAAGATATGACGCAAGGGTTGATCCCAGCGATGGTCCAACAACTCGCCTATTGTCTTGAGTCCGAGCGGTTCCAGGCGCGCGGCGGTTTTGGGACCGATCCCCGGCAATGCGCGCAGAGGCTGCAGCGCTAAGAATTCTTCTTCCGTACCCGGTGGGACCGTCACCAGTCCATCCGGCTTGTGACTATCCGCTGCAATTTTGGCGACGGTCTTGCCGGTCGCGACGGCGATGGTGCAGCGCAATCCCGTGGCCTCGGACAGCGCATCCTTCACGAGTTGTCCGAGTGAGCGAGGATCGGGATGGCGGGTCTGGAGCTCTGTCGTGTCGGCATAAAACTCGTCGATGCTGCTCCATTCGGTGAGCGGGAATAACTGATCGGTCACGGCCCGCATCGCATCATGCAGCTGTCGATACAGGGGCCGATCAGGAGGAAGCAGAATGAGGTTGGGACAGAGCTGGAGAGCTTTCGCCGTCGGCATCGCCGAGTGGATGCCGAATGGCCGCACGGCGTAGCTGGCCGCGGCGATAATCCCACGTGGCGGTGGACCGCCGACCACGACCGGTTTACCGGCGAGGCTCGGGTCCTTCACCACGGCCGCTGAGGCGAACATGGCGTCGACGTCTCCGAAGAGGATCTGGCGCAACCAACGCATCGCTTGCTCCTGAACAGGAGCCTAGAAGGCAAAGGACAATTGAAGATTCTGCAAGGGGCATTGAGGGAGAGGCATTGTCATGTGGGAAGATCGTTCGGAATCAGTCGGAACCCGACTCACCGATCCCACCAGCTCCTGTAACAATCCCCGACAAATGCCGCAATGGTGTCGACGCGGCTGGATGGTCCGTCGCTGACGTCGGTACACGCGGCCGCATTGCCGACAGCGCCAGGCAAATCGTGCCAGGGCGAGGACTTCCTTCTGTAACGAATGGTAGATGGTGATCGCCAGTGCGCCGTCCCGATTCATCTCGGTCATCTTGCGGAGAAAATTCGCACCATGATTCGGCCGCCGCTTCAGGATGTCGTACTGCCATTGATGAATCATTTCGTGCGCCAGCGTGCTCACGATCTCCTGCTTGCCATACTCGCTCCGCTGGACAACTTGATGTAGCAAGGGAAGGGACAGGCGAATCTCGCGCCTGGTCGGCGGGCGAAGACCATCCCGATCCAGTCGGGGACGCGGCCCTCGACGACTCACGAACATACCGACCGAGGAGGTCAGCCGGCGGCTCCAGACGAGATCGATCGGGGGCAGCAGACCCGAGAAGTAGCGGCCATTCAGTTCGCTCCACATCTGGGTCAGATGCAGCGAAGTCACTGGAGGGGATTGGCGTCGAGACATGCGAAAGGGGTCACCCCAATTCTTCGTGGATCGCCGCGGCCAGCAGCGGCACCATGATTTCGTGGTGGCCGATCAGGGAGTAACCTTTCCCGCCCTTCTGGGTCGGCCGCCGCACCACGTTTGTGAGCGGACGGTAGTGAGCCAAGAAGTCCATGTCCACGGTCGTAATGTCGGTCAGATCATGACCAAGATTGCGCCCCAGTGACACCGCTTTGAGGAAGACTTCCGGCAAAACGACGGCAGAGCCGAGATTGAGATACACGCCCCCCTCCATCCCTGACACGACGGCCGCAAACCGTCGAAAGTCCAGCAGCGAGGTCGCTCCAATGGCGGCTCCGTCCGCGGCAGGATGCATATGGATGATGTCGGTACCGATGGCGACGTGCACGGTTACCGGAATACCGAGCCGAGCTCCGGTCGCCAGGATGCTCGTCTCGCGATGGGGAAACTGCCCCTGGCGTCGGTTGATGTAATGGCCGACCGATTCGCCGAGCCCCTCGCGATCGTGGGCCCCGCGGACGATCGCCTCGTTCAGGATGCGGCCGGTTTCTTCCGCCATCCCGAAGCGTCCCTCGTCAATCTCCGCGTCGACTTCCTCAGACGTGTGCCCCATGAGCGCCAATTCGAAATCGTGAATGATCCCGGCGCCGTTCATGGCCACGGCCGACACGATCCCTTGCTGCATGAGGTCCACGAGAATCGGACTCAATCCGACTTTGACGACGTGTGCGCCGATTCCCGCGATGACCGGTCGGCCCTTTCGATGGGCCCTCGCGACGGCTTTGGCGACCGCGCGCAAAGTTTTCACGCCGAGGATATCCGGCAGCGAGCGATAGAATTGGCTGAAGCTGCCCCCACGGTGCCAGGGGCGAGCACAGTCGGAGACACGGACCTTGCTGTACCGTTTCTTGAGCGGATACGTCGTGAGATCATTCACGTTGATCGGCGGGATGAGGCTCGGAGCCGTGACAGGTGGCCGCTGCCGGTCAGGAGGCTTTGCCAAGGAGCTGTTCCTCGATGAGTTCACACAGGACGTGGCCGAGCGTGATGTGACTTTCCTGAATGCGGGCCGTGACCGTTGAGGGCACGACGAACGGATATTCCACCAGACCAGCCAGTTTCCCGCCGGTCCCCCCGGTCCAGCCAATGGTAGTGAGGCCACAAGCCCGCGCTGCGTCCACACCCTTCAACACGTTGGGTGAATTGCCGCTGGTGCTGATGGCAATGGCGACGTCGCCTTTCTGTCCATGGGCGCGAACCTGGCGGGCAAAGAGTTCGTCGAAGCCGTAGTCGTTGGCGATGGACGTGATGGCGGCAATGTCGGTGGCCAGGGCGATGGCCGGGAGTGGGGCACGCTCCCTTTTATACCGCCCGACGAACTCAGCGGCGAGGTGGGCCGCATCCGTGGCACTGCCTCCGTTGCCAAAGAGCAGCACTTTGTGTCCGTCGCGAAAGGCCGCGGCGATCAGCTTCGCGACCTGCACGATGCGATCGGCATGCGCGCGGGCGAACTGTTGCTTGACGGTCGTGCTTTCGGTAAACGCACTAAGAACACGTTCTTTCATTGGAAGCGATTTTAGGCAACCTGCTGTCACCTGTCAAACGTGATTCGCAGGCGTGAATTGATCGCTCAATGTGGCGATGACTCATAGGGCGGAAGAAAAGACTTCCCGGCAAGGACGCAGCTCCGCAGCTAACCCTCGTTTCACGGTTCCTGAGAGCGAAGCGAGAACGAAGCCGGAAGGCTTTTATGCCGCCCTATGTTATAGTCCGCACACACAATGGCGCACGACCAACCAGTCAAAGCCTTAGTGATCGCGCTCACCGACCATGTGGCGGCGGCGGTCTATTCGATTAATCGTCTGCAGCCGGATTCGCTCTGCTTCGTGCTGCCTGAAGGGGCGAAGTCGCTCGTAGAATCCGAGGTCCAGCCGAAGATCGAGCACATGCCTAAACGGTGGGATTGGGTGGTGATGGCGGAGGCCGGCGAATTTGTCGTCTGTTATAAGACGCTCGCCCGGACACTCCCGGAAATGTTGCGTACATGGGATGTGCAGCCAGGCGAGCTCATCGTCGATATGACCGGGGCCACCCCAGCCATGGCGGGGGCACTGACGTTGGTCACCATGCCGATGAGTTCGCGGATTGTGTCGCTCGTGCCGGCACGAGAGGGACAGGAGGGGGACAGGATTGATATCACCGGGCAGCCGTTCGTATGGACGCAGGGGAATCCCTGGGATGAGGCGGCATCTGTCTCACGTCGCGAGGGCTGTGAGCTGTTCAACCGGAGGATGTTTGCCGCAGCGGCGAAGCTGTTCCGTGAGGTCGAAGCACGGGTGAGCGGCGGGCAGAAACCCCTCTACCGTGCCTTCGGAGACCTGGCCGATGGCTACGACCTGTGGGAACGGTTTCACTATCGTCAAGCCTGGGAGAAACTCAGGACTGCCGTGAAGGCCTTCGAGATGGCGTCCCTGTGGGGCGGACCACCAGGACTCACGTCGCTGTTACCAGCCATCAAAGCGAACGCGGGATTCTTGGAAAAGCTCGTCCTCGATCCTGCTCCCGTGAAAGACATGCAAGCCCCCGATCTCCTGGCCCATGCCGGCCGGCGACTGCATGGCCTGCACGATCCGGAAGCGGCCATGGTCTCGCTCGTTCGTGCGCTCGAAGCCTTTGCCCAGCGACAACTGTTCAAGCAATACACGATCAAGACTTGGGACGTGCAGCTGGAGCAATTGCCGCAGGCGCTACGAGAAACCTGTCGATCTTGTTGGCTGGAAGATCTCGACGGCAAGTACAAATTGCCGTTGCAGGCGCAGTTTCGGACGCTGGCCGGATTGGGCGACCAGATGGGCCAAGCCTTTTTGCGCGAGTGGCCGACAATGAAACCCCTGCTCGATGCCGCCAACCATGCCGTCCTCGGCCACGGCTTCGAGCCGGTCAAAGCCGAGCGAGTGCAGCAGCTGTACGAAGTTGTCGTCAAGCTATCGGGCGTCAGTGAGACATCGTTGCCGAAGTTTCCAATCCTAGCCCTCTAAGAGCGTATGGCTTATGGCGTATAGCACGAACAAGAAAAAGGCAGAGAATGGCGTTTCGGTTTGAGACGCTCGAAATCTGGCAGATGGCCAAGGAGTACGCGACGAGGGTCTATGTCGTTACCGCGAAGTTTCCGAGGCATGAAGACTATGGATTGAAGTCCCAGCTGAATCGGGCAGTTAACTCGATCGCACTCAATATCGCGGAGGGCACAGCCAAGAACAGTAACAAAGCATTCGACTATCACCTGGAGATTGCGTTGGGATCGACCTTTGAAGTGGTTGCCGGGGCGTTTCTTGCCAAGGATCGAGCCTACATCACAGAGGTTGAGCACAGTGCATTATATGAGGATGGTCAACGACTTGCGAAAAGCATTAATGCATTCAGAAACACGCTCGAATAAGACCGGTTTTCTCTTGCCATACGCTATTAGCCATAAGCTCTTATTCATGTCATGAGTTTGAGAACTAGACTGACAGCCGTGCAGAGTTGACTGCGCGATCACTTCATGCCGCACGCAACTTTCCACACAGTTTGACCCACACTGCCTGGCATGACGGGTACCCACTTACCTACTTCTGAGTTGGTATAAACCACCGTTCCACTTCCCATATTGCCCGAGAATTCCTTGAGCGCAAGCACCCGACCGCGCTCTTCTGCACAGTCGAATTCCCATTGTTCCTTGGCGGTCAAAAACCTGATGCCCCCCACGGTCTGTACAGTCTTGTAGTCGTAGAATTGCCACATCTTCACCAGATTACTGTTGCGGCGTATGGTGGCTGGATCCACGTATACAGTCTTTCCTGCTTCGTCGCTGTCACTAACCTTTATCCACTCCGCATACGCTGGGATACTGCTCAATACCAGGAGAGTTATCACGATCAGTCGTTTCATCTGCCTCACAGTGACCAGTTAGGTTGACTGCGCGATCACTTCTTGCCGCAGGCAACTTTCCACAGAGTTTGGTCAAGACTACCTGGTGAAACTGGTAGCCACTTGCCTTTGCTTGAGTTGCGATCAAGCACATTACCACTTCCCATATTGCCCGAAAAGTACATGACCGCAAGCCCCCTAAAGCGCTGTTCGGCACAGTCATATTCCATTTGCGCGTTTGCCGACGAATATAAAACGCCCGCCTTGGTTTGTCTTGTCTTGAAGTCGAACAGTACCTCCATCTTCACCAGATCCCCTTCGCGGCGCATGGTGGCTGGATCCGCGTATGCGCCCATTCCTTCATCAAGTTTGCCACCAACCGCTACCCAATCGGCATACGCAGGACCACTACTCAGGAAGAGAAGGATGATTAGGAGCAGTCGTGTCATTGAGAATGTCTCCGTAAGAGATCGTCAGGACTGCGGCAGTGTGCTCCCGTTTGAGGGTGCGGTCAAACGAAACTCGGAGCGGCTTCGCGGCACCTTGAGGGAGGACTGGTCGCTACGGGCGATTGCGAAAAGTATTGGCGTGTCTACTGCGAGTGTAGGGCGGGCGTTGCAGCGAGGGGCGGTCAAATGAAACGTTTGAGGCAAGTGGAACGAAGTGAAAGTCTGTCAGAGTGAGATGAAGGAAAGTTGTGTTTGTGGAGGGGGGCGATCACTACTTCACAGTTGTTTTCCGAAAAATGATGTATTACCGTTGGGCTGTCTCAGATAGGAAGATGGAAAATTGCATGAGATGTTTTAGATTGCTATAAGCGAACACTTGCAGTCTGTGAGTCGTTGAAATAGCTGTGGAAATACGAATCTATTACGAAGATACCGATTGCGGCGGGGTGGTGTACTACGGCAATTATCTGAAATATTTCGAGCGGGCGCGGACGCAGTATCTCGAAGAGCGAGGGTTATCGGTGGCCGGGCTCATGAAAGAAGGCACCGTGTTTGTCGTGGTACACGCAGAAGTGGATTACCGATCTCCAGCCCGCTACGGCGACCGGCTGATCATCGAGACGGTCGTCTCCGACATGACGGCAGCCTCCTTCACGTTTTCGCACGTGGTCCGAGAACGGGAGAGCCGGCGTGTGGTCGTTGAAGGATCGGCCAGGTTGGCGGCAACGGATGGAAATGGGAAAGTGAAGCGACTCGACAAGGCGATGAGTGCCGTATTAAAATAATCGTCGTCAATAAGGAGTCATGAAATGGAAACGGAATGGGTGGGTTATGGAATATCGCTGGGAGGCTGGCTCATCATGGCCGGCATGGCGATCGGTGTATTCGTACTCGGCTGGTGGTTTTACATGCCAAACCCGATGGCTAAAGACAGGAAGGACAGGAATAAGAAGCCCTAACCCAACTATAAGTATTCTCATCCACCTTGGTCTTCGCCATCGCCAGAGTCATCCAATGTAACGGGGTTCACCGGTCGCCAGAACGCGCAGTGCGGAGGGTACGCAACGGCAACGATGTTGGGCCGTCCGGTTCAACCCTCTGGTTGGGCACTTTCACCGCGTAGGTGCTGGTTTAGCGCGACGCCGAGCCCTTGGCACTTATTCATGAGACCTTCATAGGTCTTGAGGTTGGCGTTGTACTCAGCCATCGGATACTTACCGAGATCACCTTGGCTCTTCTCATAGGACTGTCCGCAGATCTCCTGGAGAGCTTGGACAGCTTCGAGCAACGCCGCCGTGTACTGGTGGGAACCTTCCAAAGACCCTGACTCTGCCTTCAATGCTGATGAAATAGCAGCCAGTTCGGATGCCAACCGACCGAGGTCTCTAAAGTGAGCCCCAAAGTCAGTGGTCTTGAAAAGTCCTGGAATTGGGAGTGCCTTGCGCCAAGAAAACTTAAAGATCGTGTCGTGAATCGTGACGTACTCGCAAAGGATTGCATTCACTCGGATCAGTTCCTCGGGAAGGTCCGGCGTGTGTCACCCACGAGAACGGCCTAACGTTCGAGCTCAGCGACCCTGCTCACGAGGAGCATGGATTGCAACCACAGTGCGATAGCCGGATTCGCTGCAGCGCATGGTTAGGCGGCATCTTCGCGTTTCTCTCGTTTCCAAGCTCCCCAGGCATAGTAAAAGCCCAACGGCGCACTGAGGGCACAAATCCATGCCAGAACAGGCCAAGTCCCATCCGTGAACAGCCAAATGGCGAAAATGGTATAGAGGATCCCCCCAACAAAGTAGACGATGGACCAGGGAATCTTGCTCTTTTTATTCAAAGGTGTGTTGGTTGGCGCTGTCATTCGAGTGTCCCGATGCGTCCGGTGATGCGTAAATATGTATTATCTGGTTCCGTATAACAAGCCACTTGTCCTGAAATGTTGGATAAGACCCTAGGAACCGTGAAACGTAAGACGTGAATGGTGAAACGTGGGATTGCCGAGTGCTCTTCTTCCGAAACCTTTCATGTTTGACGATTCACGTTTCACGGATTGCTGGACGGGTTAGCCGTCAACTTTACCGCCTGACTCACGAACGCGCTGCACAATATACGCCTGCGTTTCTGGCGACAAGCACGCGAGCGGCAACGTGCTGAACTGTGCCTTGGAGTACAGCAAAAGCCACACGCTAGGGAACTGCCACAGCTCTTTGACGGCGGACCACTGAAGCGTTGTCGTGCCGATGTCCGAACTCATGGTGAACGAGGACTCGTCAGCATGGAACGTGGCTTGAGGCTCGTCCATCTGGAGGAACTTGCGCAGCGATCTGCGGTAGTGAACGACGTAGACAACCGTGGCGAACGCGATGCCCAGCACCAGCACGGCTGCAAGCGCACCGACAAGCCAAGAGGAAACACCTTGCGCAACGAGTACGCCGAGACCGAGCGCGGCAACGAGGAGCGCAACAAAGAAACTGATACCTACGGAGCGCCGCCAAAACGCGAACACGGCGTGGCGCAGCAGCGCCTTGCTATAGATGAGTGTGGCCTCGTGGGACATGGTGGCTACCGATTGAGTTAAGCCACCGCCGGTGAGGGACAGTGGCTATAGAAAATTGCATACCCCCGACGGTCGTCTTGAACAAGTAGTTATGCCAGGCTACTCAGCAGTGGTCGGGTCAATTACTAGCAGGCTGTTGACAAAGTCCGCCAGCGCCAGAGACCGTGGCGCGTGAAGCGCAAGACATGCGAGAAAAGCGCGACGTGGACAGATTGGATTTCTACCTCGTCTCGCCCGTCCCGCCAGTCTCGCCCGGCTATCCTGCGGGGGCGTTTTCCGCTTGTCCCAGATGTGCAGGCCATCGAAGTTCTGCTATGCCGAAATGGTTTTTCCTCACCCTCCTAGTAAGGCTGCTGCAAGCTGCCGTGCGGCATAGCATGTTCGCCTGAACACACTGATGGAAGGCGAGTCTACTTGAGAATCCAACACTTGTTCAATAGTGCGGGCCTGTTCCACCGGCCGGGCAGACTACAAATCCTATAGTCTATCCAGCTATCGGCCCGCAGCATATCCGGCCAACTAGACACAGTCAGAGGCGGTCGGCTGGAGCGAAGAGTTATGCCTCATAGCCATCTGCGTACGGCTTGCTTGTACGTTTCATATTCATCGCCGAATTTGGCAGACAGCGCGCGCTCCTCGGGCGAGATTTGAAAGCGGTTCATGTACGCGACATAGACCGGCAGGAGCAGGAATGGCAAGGTATGGGACAGAAATGTCGCCCAACCGATGAGCGCGAGCAAGAAGCCAACATACATGGGGTTTCGGCTAAAGCGATAGACGCCTGATGTTACGACTGATGAAGCAGCGGCGGGTTTGGTGGGATTGACGGTGGTCTTGGCCTTCTGGAACGCGTAAACCCCCGCCAGGATGAAGAGGATGCCGACGCCGGAGATAGTGACTGCGAGACCATGAGGCCAAGGCAACGTAATAGCGAATGACGGTAGCTGCGTCGCAGCAAACCACATCGCCACGGCAAGCACGAGTACCAGAATCAGCGGCGGGACTTTGAGTTCAAGGGCGTTCACGAGATTGAGAATGAGGGATAATGTTCCGGTTCAGCGGCGGCGGGAGAGCGCGGGCGCGTAGGCCCCCATTTCGTCCGTCTCGAACGTGTTGTTA
>JBGPVY010000138.1:0-7522 GCA_041491905.1 Nitrospiraceae bacterium
CCAGGGAAACGAGCATTTTTCGCGCGGGCTCTATACCGATGCCTATACCTGCTATGCGAAGGCGTTGGAATGCGACCGGCTGACCGGGGATCAACGGGCGTTGGCCGCCACGCTGGGAAATCTCGGGAACATTTGTGCGGTCAGTGGGCGTCGGGAATCGGCCCAGACCTACTATCAAGAGGTGTTGGAACTCCAGAAGATTCTTGGGGATGAGAAGGGGATCGGGACGACGTTGGGCAATCTAGGAAATCTCAGGGCCGATGCGGGCGAATGGGATCGCGCCAAGGCCTACTATCTCGAAGCGCTGGATCTTATGTGCAAGACTCACGATGATGCCGGCAAGGCGGTGCTTTTTTCGGATCTTGGCCTGGTCGCACGCGAGACGAAAGCGTACGAGCAGGCGATCGGATACTATGAACAGTCGCTGGTCCTGATGCGGCGATTGGGAAATGAGGGCGGCGTAGCTGATGCCTGGCGCATGATCGGTCGAACGTTCTTGCTCCAGCAGCGCTACGACGACGCCATCGCCTGTTGCCAAACCAGCCAGTCCATTGCCGAGCGATCGCACGATGAGCTGAGGGCAGGCGGCGCTCGTTATGTGCTGGTCCAATGTTATGAGGAGACCGGCAAGCTGCGTGAGGCGGCGGATCTCCTTGAACTGGTGGTGCATATGGATCGCAAATATCAGCTGCCTAAACTTGAAGAGAATACCCAACGTTTGGCGGCCCTGCGTGCCGGCCTTCTGGGGCAGGATGGGGCGCCGCCTCATCGAAAGACGCACGTATGAGTGACGGAGCCTCGCCGGCCTGGGCCGCTCTCAAGGCCTGGCTGGCCCCGACATTTCCCCAACTGCTGGAATTGGAAGCCGGCGGTGCGTTGACGATGGATCTTGGTTCCGATGGATGGCTGCTGGAACTCACGCCGGACGGATGGCTCTACTGCCAGTATGGAGTGGCGATTGACGATGTGATGACCCTTCTGTCCGATGGGACGCCGGAGGATCTCGGCACAGACGAGATTGCGAAGCAGGCCAAGTACTTCATCCAACCGGCAGTCTCAAAGTATCGTGCGCTGCTGTTGAAATCTGGATTTTCCGAACAGACCGAGATGAACGATGCGTATGTGGCAGTTCGCTTCGAACGGAGCGTGGACGTGACGAATCCTATAGCCCTGCAGGACTTGATGGGCTGGTGCGTGCGGACGATCGGCGTGGCCCGGTGAGCAGGCGGATCGCCACGTTCGATGACTTGCGCGATGCGATTACGGCATACCGGTTGCCGCGGGTCCTGATCGCTGCCCTTGAGCTGAACCTCTTCACTGCCATCGGGACGGACGCCTGGACGATTCCTGACCTGGCTCGTGACGTGAAGGTCAGTGAGCGGGGGCTGGACATTCTCTGCCGGAATCTCGCAATGGCCGGCGTGCTGAAGAAAAAGGGCGAGACCTATACAAACAGCCGGTTGGGCGCCACAGCGTTGAACGCACAGCATCCGGCCTATCGGGGGGACTATCTCCAGCTGATCACGAGCCATTGGGCTGATTGGGGACGTCTGCTGGAATCGGTGAAGAGTGGACTGCCGCTCGATCACGATGAGCCGGATGAGCCGGACTATCGTCGTCGGTTCACATGGGCGATGCATCACCGGACCTTGGAGACGGCTCCGAAGATTGCGGCCCAGATCAACCTGCGTGGCGTGCGGACCCTGCTCGATCTTGGCGGCGGTCCCGCCACCTACGCGATGGCCTTCCTCGCAAAGAATCCTACGCTCCTCGCCACGGTGTGCGACCGTCCCGTAGCCCTCGACGTGGCGAAGGAGATTGCGTCGACTCACAAGGCCGGTGCGCGACTCTCCTATCTGCCGTTGGATGTGATGACGGAAGACATCCCCGGCACCTACGATGTCATCTGGTATTCGAACGTGCTCCACATCTATTCGCCGAAAGACAATCAGGCGCTGTTTCGGCGCGCGTTGGCTTCATTGAATCCCGGAGGCCGCCTGCTGATTCAGGATGCCTTTCTCCACGACCGAAAAGGTCTATTTCCCGAAGAGGCAAGTCTCTTTGCGGTCTCAATGTTGCTGTTCACCGAGAGGGGCAATACCTATTCGGCAGCCGAGACGAGGGCTTGGTTGACGGATACTGGATTTGAACGGATCAAGGTCTTGCGGATGAAGAAGGGGACGGAGGACTGGGAGGGCGGGATTCTGGAAGCGCGGCTCCCAGGGACGAATGTAAAAATGCGCGCCCGCCGAACAGGATCAATAAAAAGTTCACGATCCCGCTCATCGCACTGAAGAGGAACAGGGTGCCAATCTCGCCCTGTCCGCCCAGGATTCTCGTGACTGTGGCGAGGTCTAAGGCCAATCCTATCGTTCCATAGATGACGCAGGCCATGGCGGTCCAAGTCCATCCGATCAGCACGAGGCCCGCGAGAGCTATAGGAAATGCGATCAGATAGAGCATCCATCCGATTCGGCCAGCCTCCGTCGCAGCCGGTATGAGCTGGGTGGTATTGGCTCCGATGAGGCAGAGCCCCGCGAGTAGGCCGATAAGTATCCAGGTGTGTCGCATGGAGGGGATGATACCTGCGTCTGCTGCACACAGCAACAGGACTAGCAGGATGCTGAAAAAGTCCGCAAGCGTAAGAAGACCGTTATTTGGTTTATTTGGTTTGTCTCGTTTGTTTGGTTGAACAAGACTAACCAGAGAAACCAGATGAACCAGACAAACCACAAACGAAGAGGACGGCCTTTTTGAGCATCCTTAGACTATTCTGACACCAGCGCGGACCGTAAGATTCTATCGGCGCATTGTGGATACACCGAGTTTTTCCGTAGCCTGCTAGGTTGAGTGTTGATGCGGTGAGTGGGTGATTGCGAGGGATTACGGCGATGGCAGATCCATCCGACAGAGCGTCTCAGGCCTGTCTTCTGGTCTACGACGGCCAATGCCGCCTCTGTGTCACCGCCAAGGAGGGCCTTGAGCAACTGGGGACTCACGCGGATGTCACCCCGATACGGATGGTTCCGTATCAGAGCGAAGAGGCCCGGCAGGCCTTGGGGGAGAGCTATCGGCCAGGTCGTCCCAACGCCGCCTTCCTGGTCCGTCCTAACGGGGAGATTGCCCGTGGGCTCGATGCCTTTCTGGCCCTCCTGCCGGGTCTCAAGGGTGGGCGGATCCTCTCAGTCCTCTTGAGCCTCCCACTGGTCAAGCCCTTCGGCTATCTGCTGTATTGGTTTGTGGCCCGGTACCGGTATTCCATCTTTGGCAAAGTCCCGCTTGCGGGGGCTTCCAAGCATCCCGATACACCGAGTCGAGAAACACCGCCCAAGTAGCCGCCGACGCCAAGCCCCGATTCCGCGTGTCTCGCCCGTCCCGCTCGTCCCGCCAGTCTCACGCAGCTATTTAGCTCCCCCTCTTTCGATGGGGTTTATCCCCATAGTGGGGAATGTACGCTGTAGGGCGTCAATGCGAGACTTCAGTACAAGCGAGGGAGAACCGCACATGGCGATCATCCAGTGTCTACCTGAAACGATAGGTGAAGTGAGGGAGTGGTTCAGGCCGATCGGGCGTGAGTGTGTGCCGGTGCATGAGGAGCGGCGGATCGATGGGCGGACGAGGAGGGCTTTCTGCGGTGCCTTGATCGCGTGTGCCATGATCAGCTCCGGCCTTCCGCTGACAGCTTGGACTGCAGACCTGTCGTCTCTCGCGCCGGTGAAACCCAGGACGGTCGTGGCAGCTGGTGTTGGGTATGAGAATGCTGAGACGTCAACGATTACTGTGAAAACCTACGATGCCGAGAATGGCGCGATTCTCTCTGATGATACGTATGAGTTGAACGTGAGAGAGGACACAGTATCAGCGGGCAGTCAACCACGTGAGCGGATTTTTGCGGGCGGAGTTGGCCCGGGTGCTGACGGACTTTCAGCGTTCACGCTCCGCGTATATGACTCGGCCACAGGCCGGTTTCTCTGGGAGGGGCTGCTGAATCTCAGTGTCGGAGATCAAGAGTCCAGTTCCACCCACCGAGTCGTGGCCCATCTTGTTGCGCCACAGGCGACGGTGACCCAGGCCCGCAGCCAAGGTGCCATCGATGGTCAACCCCAGTTTTTTCTTCGTGCCGTCGATTCGGTAACCGGACAGCTTGTGTGGACCGATCAATTCTCAGCCGGGGCCGGCACGGTTGCGCGTGCAGAACGAGTCGGCAGAGCCGCCGTTGGCCAGATAGAGAGGTTGGCGGCCCTATCTCAGCAGATCGAGTTTCGCATTCGAATGATGGATGATCGGGACCAGCAGATAATGTGGGAAGACACGATCGAGCCGACCGTGGAGGAGACAGACATGGTAGCCGGGCACGATGATGCAGCAGAGAACCTGCCGGTTTGGCGTGGCGGGGGGCCTGAGGAGATAAAAAGAGAAGCGATCTAATTAACCTTTCTTTCCGTGCTCCTGTAACTGATCCACCCACCTGGACTGGAACTGCTCGTACGACAGCGAAAGCTGCGATTGCATGGCGGCAGAGATTGCCTGCCTCGCCTTAAGGTGTACGAGAAGTTCTTGCATCCGATGCATGCCGAAGCGGTCGATCAGATAGTGCACGGCCGAGTTTGCCTCCAGATAGGCCACGGTCGCGGCATCACCGGACAATCCTCCCCACGCCCCCTCTAAGGCAGGCAGAGGGATCAGTGTAAACTCCTGTTTCATAATCTGATCGAGATCCGGCCAGCGATCTCCGGACAATTCCATGGCTAAGCCTTCATTGAGCCAGGTCGGGAAGGCGCTGCCGGCGGGGCCGATTTGGTCGTGCAGGAGGGCGTGTACGAACTCGTGTCGCAGCACACGTGTGAGCCAGGCACGGTCTGCCAAGGCGTCCAGTGCAGGAACCTGGATGCGCCCAAGCACGGGATCGAAGAGCCCATCGGCCCACACCGGGCTGTTGGTCGCGCTTTGGAACGTGGACTTGGCGTGCAGAACGACGACGATGGTCTTCGATGGAAAATGGCCGAATTTTTGGCCGATCTCTCGATAGGCCTCTTCAAGAATCTCCAACACAGCGGCCCAGATAGCCTGATCGGCTTCCCCGTCGAATTTTACGGTAAAGTGCTCGCTGTCTCGGCTGGTGAGGCGCCCTTCGCTCTTTTCAGTTCCGCGGACTTTGGCCGTGACGGTTCGCAGATAGGATTGCACGGCCGGGTCTTTGCCCGCGCGGGCGGTGGCGTGATCGAGATGGCGAGCCGCTTCGCCAAGCTGATCCCGTTCCTGAAAGAGATTGGCCAACGCCAGATGGGGGAAGGGCTCGTTCGGAGCCAGGGCGACCAGCTTTTCTAGAAAATCTTGCGTCATGGCCGGATCGCGCTGTTCCCAGTAGGCATGGGCGAGGTTCAGTTGGACGACGGGATTCTTGGCATCGAGTGACGCGGCTTTTTTGAAGGCTTTAATCGAGACAGCGGTCCCGCCATCTTTTTCCTGTTGAATGCCAAGATTATTCCAGAGGATAGACAGATAGGGACGCGTGGTTTTGTCGTCTGTGATGGTTTCCGGTAGATCGGACAGCTTAGTTTCCGCGGTTTTGACGTTTCCTTTTTCGATCTCGTCGCGGATTGTCTCCAACAGTTCGCGATGCGTCGTGTCTGGGACCACGCTGGGATCGATCAGGCGAGTGTGCTTAGGCTCCTGTTCCGGTAGGCCATCATGATGCGGTTCTGGCGGCGCGTCCTGGGAGTCTTCCACGACGGCATTGGGCTGAGCTGATGGTGGCGTAGGCAGATAGGTCGGTTTGAACCAGGCTTGATAGACGATGAACAGCCCTATCAGGCAGGCGATGGGATACAAAATGTGAGAAATGTTACGACGGTACATACGGGCCCTATTCGGATGAAACCACTGTATCACTCTGGGCAGGATCGAGAAAGGATTGTCAGCAAATTGACGAGGCTAGCAGGCTGCGGAAACATCTAGCCGCGCAAGACTGGTTCATCTGGTTAGTTTCGTTCAACCAAATAACCAGACAAACCAGACAGACCAAACAACGGTCTTCTTATGCCGGCGGACTTTTTCAGCATTCTGCTCGTTGAGGAGGGGAAGAGGCTATGATACGATCCGCCCTGTGATACGGCGCTCTTCCGAGCCCAACCCCCCTGAACAGTTTCAGCAATGGCTGGACCGTGTCGCGCGTCCGATCGAATTCGCGACTCGCGATGCCTTCGCACATCTGCCCACCGTCAAGAATCTGAATCGTTTTGTCTCTTCACAGGTGATGCAGGCCCTGTCCGATCGCGTCTATCCACGGGCGATTGAAGCGGCGTTGCTCCAGCTGCGTGAGCTGTTCCTTGAAGACCAGCAGCGGCTCCCGGCAGAGGACCAGCAGCGTCGGCTGGAGGAAGCCGCGGTCATTCTTGAGGTCTTGCGCCAGGCAGTTCGCGATCCGGCCCGGGCGTGGCAGGAACCGGAGCCTGTCGTGGTGCGTGAGCCTGTCATGAATGAACACCCATCGCGGTCATGGTGGGCGCAGCCCATCCGTTTTGCGAAGGGAGTCGGCCCGCAGCGCACATTGTTGCTGCAACGGTTCGGGATCGAGACGGTTGAGGATGCCCTGTGGACCGTGCCTTGGCGCTATGAGGATCGCTCGGTCATGACCCCGATCGGGCAACTCGCGCCGGGTGTGCAGGCCTCGATCTGCGGCACGGTCGTCCGAAGTGAGGCGAAGCGCGCCCGCAGTCGCCGCCTCGCCATCCTCGACATTGTGGTGGAAGATTCAACCGGGCGCCTCCATGCGGTGTTTTTTAACCAGCCGTTTCTCGAGCCACTCTTCACCGTCGGGACGAGCATCATGCTGACAGGGCGGATGGTGGCCGGCGCGCAGGGGTGGGTGGACACGAGGATGGAGGTGGCGCAATACGAAGTCGTGGGTGCGGAAACCGAAGCGCCGTTGCACGTGGGGCGTATTGTTCCGGTGTACCACGAAACCAAGGGGTGGACGTCCCGGCAGATGCGCGTGCTCGTCAAAGGCTTGCTGGATGCGCATGTCGCCGAGGCGCAGGAGGTGTTGCCGGTTCCGCTTCGTGCCCGCTATCGATTACTGCCCATTCAACAAGCCATTCAGGATGTGCATTTCCCTCAGTCTGGGACGGATGGGGGACAGCTTGATCGAGGCCTCACGCCGGCGCATCGCCGCTTGGCGTTCGAAGAGCTGTTTGTGCTCCAACTCGCATTGGCCTCGCGGCAACGAGTCATGAAGGAAGAGGTCAAGCAGGTGTCGTTCAATCCGAAGACGCCGCTCCTCGGCAAGCTGGATCGGGCGCTGCCCTTTCAGTTGACCGCGGCGCAAGAGCGGGTGATTCGCGAAATTCTGTCTGACATGACGTCGCGCAAACCGATGAACCGCCTGGTGCAGGGTGATGTCGGTTGCGGCAAAACTATCGTGGCGGTGCAGGCGATGGTGTTGGCCTGTGGATCGGGCTACCAGGCGGCACTGATGGCGCCGACGGAAATTCTCGCCGAGCAGCACTATCGGACGATGAAG
>JBGPVY010000110.1:0-8886 GCA_041491905.1 Nitrospiraceae bacterium
CGCAGATATCGTCGAACTCGTACTGAATATGTTGAAAGCGGTGTTGCATAAGGGAGAGTCGGTCAAGATTGCCGGATTCGGAAACTTTGTGGTACGCAGTAAAGGGGCACGCAAGGGCCGGAACCCTCGGACCGGCGAAGAAATAGGAATCACGCCTCGTCGTGTGGTGACCTTTCGTCCCAGTCAAGTGTTTAAGAAATACGTCAATTCATAGCCGCGTTCACTCACCTTAACTCATCCCACCACGAGGACCGGTCATGGGGAACGAGCCCAGGCTGGGCAGCAAGGTCTTTTATAAAATCGGCGAAGTCAGTCAGATCGCCGAGCTACCGGCGTACGTGCTGCGATTCTGGGAATCAGAGTTCCCGTTTCTCAAGCCTAAGAAAAGTCGTGGGAATCAGCGGCTCTACGTCAGGCGAGAAGTCGAAACGGTGTTGGAGATCAAGCGGATGCTCTATGAGGAAGGGCACACACTTGCAGGCGTCAAACGATATTGGGCCAGGCGAGGACGGGTGGCAAGCCAACGGGTGCGCCCCAAAGAACTCGCGCAGAAACTGCGAGGGAATCTCCAGGCGATTCTCAAAATTTTGGAGTCGCATTCTGACTGACGAGGGTCTCGCCTCGTCTCTTCCAAGCCGGTTGCATTCCAGCCGCCTCCAAGGAGACAATGCAGAAGAAGGTGAAATTGAATAGAGCGTGTCGGGGCGTGGCGCAGCCCGGTAGCGTACTCGCTTGGGGTGCGAGTGGTCGGCCGTTCAAATCGGCTCGCCCCGACCAAATATCGTGAAGGGTAAGGGAGCAGGCGTGACAGGAGACGTTGGACGGATCTCCTGGATCATCGCCTGAGCCAACACCGACCGAAGAAGCTGCCACAGGCAGCTTTTTTTGTTCCTGAAGAACCCATGCGCATTCTGGTGACCAACGATGATGGGATTCACTCCCCTGGTTTGACGGCGCTTGCCAAGGCCTTGTCGAGAGTGGGTGAGGTGTGGGTGGTTGCGCCGGATCGTGAGCGGACTGCGGTGGCGCATGCCGTGACGCTCCATAAGCCGCTGCGGGTGCAGCAGCTCGGGACACGGATCTACGCTGTCAACGGAACCCCGGTCGATTGTGTGAATCTGGCCATATTGAAACTTCTGCCGGCACCCCCCGACCTCCTCGTGTCAGGGATCAATAAAGGCGTGAACCTTGGCGACGACGTGTTGTATTCCGGGACAGTCTCGGCAGCGATGGAAGGGACGATTCTCGGTGTCCCCTCTATGGCTGTGTCACAGGAGGGGCAGGAACATTTTTATTTCGACGCCGGGGCTCGGTATGCCGTTCGTATCGCTCGGTTGATCCTGAAAGAGGGTTTACCGGACGAAACGCTCGTGAATCTCAATATTCCGAATCGGCCGTTCGGGTCGATCACTGGAGTCCGAGTCACCTGTCTCAGCCGCAGGCGCTTCGACAATCCGATCATTGAAAAGGTCGATCCGCATGGCCGGACCTACTACTGGATTGCCGGGACCCGTGTGTCGTGGAGCCGAAGCAAGGATGCCGACCATGAGGCGCTTGAGCAAGGGGCGGTTTCGCTCACCCCCATTCACCTCGATACGACTAATCATGGGGCGTTGGATCGATTCCGGAAGTGGGAAACGGTGCGCCGACCACATGCGCGTCGGGTGGCTGCATCGTCGAAATTGAAGGGCAAACAGAGGAGCTAGGGTGCTGTGGGGAATCTGATCGAAGCGATCATTACAGAGCTCAGCCGGTTTGTCGTGTCGATGATCTCGATGTTCGGCTACACCGGTATTTTCCTCACCATGGCCATTGAGAGCGCCTGCATCCCATTGCCCAGCGAAATCATCATGCCCTTTGCCGGGTATCTCGTGACGACGGGACAGTTCACGATGCTCGGCGTGACGTTGGCCGGCGCCATTGGGAACGTCGCAGGGTCGCTTGTGGCCTATTATGCCGGTGTGTGGGGCGGTCGGCCCTTCGTCGAGCGATACGGACCCTATATGTTGGTGTCGCGAAAAGACATCGAGATGGCGGATCAATGGTTCGCCAAATATGGTGAGGCAGCCGTATTTTTTGGCCGGATGCTTCCGGTCGTCCGGACCTTTATCTCCTTGCCGGCCGGCATCGCCGGCATGAACATTTATCGGTTCGTCCTCTTGACCTTTCTCGGTGCGCTGCCCTGGTGTTATCTTCTGGCCTATGTCGGCGTGAAAATGGGCGAGCAGTGGGAGCATCTGAGAGACTATTTCCATCAGTTCGACATCGTAATCGGCCTCTGCCTGGCGCTCGGGTTGGGTTATTTTCTCTGGTCCCATTGGCCGAAGCGCCGCATCACTCCGGAGTTGTAACCCGCCCATGCTCTCGATCTACAACACGCTCACAGGGGAAAAGGAGCCGTTCCACTCGCTCCAGCCAAAGACAGTTCGGATGTATGTCTGCGGCGTGACCGTCTACGACTACTGCCATATCGGCCATGCTCGCAGCGCGCTCGTGTTCGATGTGATCCGGCGCTATCTGGAATTCAGCGGCTACCAGGTCGAATTCGTCAAGAACTTCACCGACGTGGATGACAAGATTATCAAGCGGGCCAATGAGCAGGGCGTGAGCTGCGACACGATCACTGCGAAATATATCCAAGCCTACTACGAAGATATGGGGAGACTGGGCATTCGCCAAGCCTCCATCGAGCCCAAGGCCACAGAACACATGACCGATATCATCCGTTTGACCGAGACCTTGGTGAAGAAGGGGTTGGCCTATCAAGTCGATGGAGACGTGTATTTTGAAGTGGCCAAGTATTCTGGGTATGGGCGTCTCTCAAGGCGGCGGTTGGAAGACATGCAGGCAGGCGCACGCGTGGACGTGGATGAACGAAAGCGCCATCCGATGGATTTCGCGCTCTGGAAGAGCAGCAAGCCGGGCGAGCCGTCATGGCCGAGTCCCTGGGGTCCTGGACGACCCGGTTGGCACATCGAATGCTCGGCAATGTCCATGAAACATCTAGGTGAAACGTTTGACATTCATGGCGGAGGGATGGACCTGATCTTCCCGCACCACGAAAATGAAATCGCGCAATCGTGTGGCGCCACGGGGAAAGAATTTGCGCGATACTGGATTCACAACGGATTTGTGCAGATCAACCAAGAAAAGATGTCCAAGTCCTTGGGGAATTTCTTCACAATCCGGGAAATCTTTGAGAAAGAGAAGTCGCAATGGCTTGAAGAAGTAGTTATTGGCGAGATGCTTCGATACTTTCTTCTTTCAACTCATTACCGAGGGCCGCTGGATTTTTCCGATCAAAGTTTGAAAGAAGCAAAGAATGCGTTGAACGGGTTTTACGATCTCTTTAAGCGATTAGCCGAACCGGGGCAGGGTTCGGCGGAGACCGATCAGGAGCTCGGGCTTTCAATTGGATACACTCGAGAGACGTTCAGAAAGGCCATGGACGATGATCTAAATACCCCTGTGGTGTTGGCGGAATTGCAGCGGTTGCGTAGCGAGCTGAACAAATTGATCAAGCAAGGACTTTCGACCGAAGCCAGAAGTATGGCGCGAAATGAATTCCGATTCCTTGGCAGGGTTCTAGAGTTGTTTCAAATCGAGCACGACAAGTGGCAGTTTGGCCACCAAGTGGTGAGTCCCGTGGGTATTAAATCCAGTGAAACGTTTGGTCAGCCGACGGTTCGGGTTGAGCTCTCTAAAGAGCAGATTGAACAATTGGTTGCAGAGCGTCTGGATGAAAGAAGAAAGAAAAATTTCGCAAAGGCTGATCAGATCCGGCAGTTCCTCGCGTCCCACGGCATCGTCATCGAGGACAAGCCCGATGGCACCAGCCGGTGGAAACGATAGTCCGCCGGAACTGATTTACGGGCTGCATGCCGTGCGCGAAGCTTTGCGCGCCGGTTCGCGTCCTCTTCAGCGGCTGCTGATGCTGCGAACCGATCGGCAATTTGCCGATCTCGCGCAGCTGGCGAAGGCGCAGCGAGTCCCCGTTCACATCGAACCTCCGCCTGCCTTCGATCGATTGGTGCCTGGCGGAAACCACCAGGGCGTGATCGCCCTCATCGCCGCGAAATCCTACGACACGACGGAGCAAATTCTCGAGCGGGCGAAGACGCGAGGTGAGAAACCATTTCTCGTGCTCCTTGACGGGGTCGAAGATCCACACAACTTAGGAGCGGTCTTGCGGACGGCCGAAGCGGCAGGTGTCCATGGGGTGTTTATCCCGGAACGCCGTGCAGTCGGCCTGACATCAGTGGTAGCGAAAGTATCGGCCGGAGCGCTCGATCATATCTCCGTCGGGCGCGTGGGTAATCTGATTCGTCTGATTCAGGACCTCAAAGAGGCCGGCCTGTGGGTCTACGGCGTTGATCCTCAGGCGGCGAAACTCCATACCGACATCGACATGACGGGGCCGATTGCGCTGGTGCTTGGAGGAGAAGGAGAAGGCATTCGTCCAGGTGTGTTGCGGGAGTGCGACGACTGCATCAGAATTCCGATGCAGGGCCGTATACAGTCGTTGAATGTCTCAGCTGCAGCAGCAGTCACGCTGTTCGAGGCGGTCCGCCAGCGTCGCAGGGACGTAGTGCCGGCGGCGAATCCTACCGGATCTTGATCGTCCCGTCTTGGATAGCGGTCTTGAGCAGCTGAGCGGTGTTCGACACGCGCATCTTTTTCATCATGTTGGCCCGATGCGCCTCGACGGTCTTGACGCTGATCTTGAGTCGTTGACCGATTTCCTTGTTCTTGAACCCGGCCCAAATCAGTTCAAGGATCTCCTGCTCCCGACTGGTGAGCGATTCAGGCCGCTTCTTGCGGGGTGGCGGGGTCAGATTGGCCAGGGAAGGTTTGGTTTTCGTCTTTGCGGTGCGTGCCATTATCTTGTTCTCCTTTAACGACTAAAATAGTACGGTATAATTCACCTTGACGGAGAAACGTGCAAGAGCAAACCCTCGCCCAGTAGGCTGTGGATTATAAGAACTCTCTTACCATAAGTAAACTATAGGAAGTTGGCTCCAGTGAAGCTACCTAATTTATTTAATTTGGCATGCGAAGTGACTCGGGTGTTTCGAGCCGGATTCTGTTCCTGAGTCGATTATGCATGAATGGTCTCTCTATCTTGTGGTCGGGACCCTGGGCGCGCTGACCGGCAGTTTTCTCAACGTCTGCATCTTCAGGCTGCCCCGAGGCGAATCGATCGTCTGGCCCGGTTCCCATTGCCCCTCATGCGCTCACCCGATCAAGTTCTACGACAATATTCCTCTGCTGAGCTACCTGTGGCTTGGTGGACGCTGCCGGGCTTGCCGCGCACCGATTTCGATACGTTATCCCCTCGTAGAAGCCACCAATGCCCTCGGCTATCTCACAATCTTATGGTACTTCGGTCCCAGCTGGACCGCCGCCCTCTATGCCCTGCTGTTTTCGGCGTTGGTCGTGGTGACGGGAACGGATCTCACCCATAAGATGATCCCCAATGTCATTACCATACCGGGAATGGTGGTCGGACTTCTGGGCGCCGTGACCGTTTTGCCGGTGGGTGTGATCAATTCTGTGCTCGGACTCACCGTGGGAGGCGGTATCCTCTGGCTCCTGGCCTGGCTGAGCCCCTATCTCTTCGGCAAGGAAGGAATGGGAGGTGGCGATATCAAGTTGCTGGCTATGATCGGTGCGTTTCTTGGCTGGAAGCCGGCGCTCCTCACCATCATGATCGGCTCGCTCACTGGTTCTATCATCGGCATCAGCTTGATCGCCCTACGCATCATCAAGCGTGATGAGTATATCCCCTTTGGCCCCTTCCTTGTGTTGGGAGCCCTCCTTTCCCTGTTTTTTGCCCAGCCGCTCCTCGAGTGGTATCAAGGTCTTCTTGGCCCTGCCTTCTAATACTCTCCATGTATCTCTTCGGGGGAATCCCTGTATCTAATAGTGAGGTGTTTCTCTGATTATCTCTCCTCTTTCTTGGCCAGTGCACGTCCTGCTCCGCCTCCATGTTTCCTCGTGACAACGCGAAACCGCGCGAACTTGCGAAGTATTCCGCTCCCGTTCCTCACAAAGCATTCAGTCAGCCTGGTGTGGACCAGCGCGGGCACGGGTCTTGGAAACCACGTTCATCCCTATAAGGGGAACTCCGCTGCTAGAGGGGAGGGGCATGCCGAGAGAATCACAAGTACAGGAACAAGGCTGGAGTCTGACAGAGCTCCTCATCGTACTGGCGATCATGGGCATCATGGCTGCATTGGCTGGGCCGAGTTATCAGACATGGGCCGCAAGGGTCCAGGCGCGCAGCGCTACCGTAGAGATCGCTTCGGAGCTCCGGCTCGCCAGACAACTAGCGATGGCAAGGCGAGAGCGCCTTCGGGTCATATTCGACCGAGAGGGCCATACGATCACGCTTCGACGCGCGGATGCCGAAGGCATCCTGCACGTCTATCAGTATGCGGACAAGGGTGTGGTCGTGGAGGAGCCAACCGCCGGCCCTGAACTTCTGTTTCATCCCAGTGGTCGGTCGGTGACCCCTACAACCATTCGCGTGCGCGACAGTCAGGGCCGGGAAACCACATTCACTGTGAGCATCACCGGAAGAGTGTCCGTCTCATGACACGGGATCGATTATTTCACGCAGAGGGCGGAGCCAGTTTTGCCGAAGTGCTTGTGGCTATGGCTCTGACGTTGATCGGGTTGGCCGGTGCGATGGGGGCATTTCAGGCAGCAGGATGGAGTCTTCGAACTGGGACATTAGCGACGCGTGCCCTGGCAATGGCGGAATCGCGGATCGAAGCGAAACGATCTGTACGATGGGATCGTCTCTTGCTGGATGATCTGAATCACGATGGTGTCCCAGACCTTGTCATGCGTGACGATGGAGCAGGCGGCGATGAGCTAGCCGGTGATGGGGTGTACTCCGGTAGTTGGGACCAGGATGGCGTCCATCTGATCTGGACGGTGACGCCGAGCCGTTCCGGTTCACTGTCGGCCTCAGGGCATGTCCTGATTACGGCTCGCGCAGTCTACGCAGCCGGCGAGGGCCAGCGTGAAGTACGAGTCGGCACCCTGCGGGCTAATCCAGTGTTCGTTGGGGGCCAGTAACGTGTCGTCACTCGGAGTAAACAGGATGGGGACAGGACGCCATACAAGAGGTAGGCACCATAGAATAAGGACGGAGACAGGGACCAGCTTGACCGAGCTGATGCTTGCCATGGCGGCTGGGCTGGTCGTCTTGGGCGCCACGCTTCAGGCCCTGTCCTATTTCCAGCAACAGTTTATGAGGCAACAACGTGAGGTCGCGCAACAGCAAGATCTTCGCCTTGGGTTAGAAGTACTTGAGCAGGAATTGCGGCTCGCAGGGTCCGGCTCTCTCACCACGGCGGCTTCGGACTCAGTGGAGTTTTCGGCGAATCTGCAAGGCCTTTCGACAGTGGTCACAGCAGCGGCGACGATAGGCCAAACGGCTCTGTCGGTCGAAGACGGGCAAGGGTGGGATGATCGGAAAACCATTGTGGCCTGTTGGGCCGAGCGCTGTGAGACGCTTGCCCTGGCTCGGGATGGACAACGGAGCCTGCTTACGGTGACGCAGCCGCTGACAGGGGCGATTCCTTCCGGAGCCTCTGTCTCCCTCATGAATCGTGTTCGCTACTACAGCCGTCGCGATGACCAGGGTGTTCTGAGATTGCTGCGACAGGTCGATGGCGGCGCGAGTGTCCTGGTCAGAGATATCAGGGAGGTTCGGTTTTCCTACTGGGATGAAAACGGGCAGGCTGTGACACAACCCGCGCTCGTCAAACTGGTTGTCGTTGAGGTGATGATGTCCGATCAAGGAATCCGCGAGGTTCGAGAAATTAGCCTCAGGACATAACGGCGGCGCCTCCAATAAGCAAGGGGTGAGAATATGGGGATGAAAGAACGGCACGAATCAGAATTCATGAATCTGTGCGACAAGGGTCACGTGCTTCTCGCGGCGCTCATGCTGATTTTTCTGCTTGGAATCGCCGGCATGACGTCTCTGTATCTGGCAGGTCACGATGGACCGGGCGTCAGCGCCATGAAAGAGGACAATGTCGCGCAACAGTTGGCCGACGGTGCGGCAGATGTTGTGATGAGTTGGTTTCACGATCCGAGTACGGCACCGATCGTGGTCGCTGGACTGCTCGACAAGCGTCAAGGGGATCTTGCGAGCGGGCCATCGTTCTTCGACGTAGCCGGACGTTCGCAGTTTATCGGGACCGCTGACCATCCCGACATCCTCCTTGATGCGGCGAATCAGGCGGACAATCAGACGCTAAATAATTCGCCCAACGGCTTCTACAATGCTCTGGGAGGACTTGGTCGGATTCTTAAATTGAAAGTGTATGGTCCTCTGCAGCCAGGTTTGCTGAGCACGGTTGAGGTAACGGCTACGACGGTCGATCACCGGCCGGTTACACGAACGGTTCAGCTTCAGCTCGGGTCTGTGACGATTCCCGCAGTTCGCGCGGCGGTACAAGTTGGACAGACTCTCGGCGCCATGCAGCCAGGCGGTGAATCTCCCGTCAGGGTCCATTGGGGCGATCAACGGGTATTGGGCGATCTCGCGGTGCAGCGAGTCGAGGACCTTGTCCTCAAGATCACTGCAGCCCCAGTTACCGGTCAGCCGTATGACCAGATGCTGTATGCGCAGGATCGCTGGACGGAATATTGGATTGGAGGGACCGTCTCGGTCATCTCTCCTCCACCCGGCCAAGGTGCGAATCCTCCGCTTCCTGAAAACGTGCACCTGCACCAAGATCCGACGCCTGGGGTAAGGCTCGATCGGTGGGACTACGACTCGCTCAAGAAGATCGCGCTGCGCTGGGGGACCTATTATCGACTCGATCGTGTGGGGCAGCTCCATCCGCAGGGGGCCTCGGACTC
>JBGPVY010000104.1:0-9051 GCA_041491905.1 Nitrospiraceae bacterium
ACCGTGATCCAGGGCGTGTGAACCTTACTGACTACCGCCAGCGGGATATCTATAAAGGCCTCCTCGCCTTCCACCCATAATTGGACTTTCACAAGATCCCCTGCTCTCAGGTAATCAGGGGTGATGAGCTTATGTCCATCCTCTAAACTTTCGAGAACGCACCCGTCCGCTTGAAGCTGCGTGCTCGCGAGCGGAAGCACGCAGTCAATAGTAAACCTCGGACTAACTTCCCTGGTCTGTTGTGTCCCCTGAGCCATCTTATAATACTAGCGCAGGATAGAGTGGGAAAGGGAAGCGTGGCTATTCCTCAAGAGATGCGCGGGCTCACCCAAAATAGTGGTGATCCTAAAACATAGGAGAGCTGCTCCGCAGTCGGTGTCGCCGTGGGAGTGGCGGAAACAACGCAAGTAGTTTTTCTCGGCACCCTATCCCCTCTCCTTGACACCTCCCCACGCACGGCCTAGCTTTGCTCGTCACCGTAGGGCTCACGCGGGCACTAGCTGGAGCGGAAAAGGGATGTTGCGAAATGGGAAAGGGTCGTGAGGTATGAGCGACTTAGAAGATTATCAAACCACGCGCCGTTATATCCTCCAAGTGATGAACGAAGCCGGGTTGCAGGCCGAAAACACGCTGCATGAACTGCAAGCCCGCGCAGACCCTGGTGCCTGGGCACGGATCGAAGGCTATCTCAAGCCCGGCATGCTCACCGGAGACCAGAGGATCATCGAACTCCTGGTCGCGGTCCATCCAGGTGCCACCGGTATCGCTTTGCGGGAGCAGACGCGGCTCCGCGTGCAATTCCGTGGCTTGTTTTCCACCGGTGGCTCGATGGTGGGTGGAGAAGGGTTCATACAGGACCTCTCCCATTACGGGTGTCGGATGGAAAGCGACACTTCTTTGCAACCGGGCACGGAGTTAGAGCTATGCTTCTTCTATGGGTCACGGGAGGCCGTTCCGATCAGGGTCGAGCACGCCACGGTACGGTGGGCCAAAGGCCAGGAGTTCGGGGTAAAATTCCTCCGCCTGCAATCCCACGAGGAAGCACGTCTCCGCCACGTGATCGCAGAGCTGTTAGTGGGTTCATCCCGGTAGAGATGCGGTACTCGATCCATCGGAAGAAGGACGCCACGGGTGGAGGCTCTCTTCCCAGGAGGATGAAAAGAGAGATTCCCTGCTGTGTAGGCCATATCCAACGGTAGGCGCCTCTACCCATCATCCAGTGTAGTGGACGTTTCCCATATTGCAGGGAAACACTCGAACCCCTGCTTATGAAGGACCGGGCGAAGCGGGAGCAGGAGAGGTAGGCCAAAGACGCCATACGCCTCAGGCTGAGTCGCGCGGCTCCGACATACTCCCGCCCATAAATACCACCATTTCTCCACTCGGCCCTTGCGCCTTTGTTCGTATCCCTCCTACAATACGCCTCCCTGCGAGGCTCCTATGCCCTTCTCGATTCGTCCCTACCGTCGCTTTCCCGTGCACTACACCGTCACATACCACGCGGGGCCATTCCAGGGTCAGCGCACCGTGTGGAACCTCACATGTACTGAGTGACGGATCGCGGGAGACTTGCCTCGCGTGGAATCGCTCATATGGGTTGCGCCATGATGTTTCCCCAGAACCGCTTCATTGGTCACCTTCCATGCATGCACCCGCTATCAGCCTCCTGATTCTCTCGGTCGCCATACTGCAACAGGGATGCACGGCCACACCTATACCATTGGAGCCGTGGTCGCCACACGTCACAGAGGACGTGCGGGCCAAAATCCGTATAATCGGGGTCACGGTGACGGAAGACCTGCCTCTTGTGACTGTCGAGCTTCCGTCGAAGGGCGCTGCCAGCGGCGCGGGACGCAAAGCTGGGAAATGGTCGCGGAACTGGGCGGTGGCGGCGGTCCAGGTAGGAGGGGGTGGACGCGAGTTTGGGGTGACAACTGCAGCAGCCATGCTTGTGGTGACCCCAGTGGTGGCTTCGGCAGGCGCCGTGTATGGGGCAATTGAAGCGCCGTCGGCTGAGACAGTCGAATCCCAGGAGGCGCAGGTTCGCGGGGTCTTACAGGCTAAGGACCTGATTCGTCGCTTGCAGGATCACGTACTCAAGCACGTTGCAGATCGGACGGACATTTCGGTCGCAACGCTACCGAGAGAAGCCGGCGATCAAATCGGCCATCGGGAGACCGTTCCAACCAGTGAGATGCCCCAACCAGATACGACGCTTAGGATTCTCTTGAAGTCGATCGACTTGCGAGGGAGATATGACGTCGACCCGCCTCTGGCAGTGAATATCGAAGCGGAGGTGACCCTCATAGCTCCTTCTGCCACAACGCCGCTGTACACCCATGCCTTCCAGTATGTGACCGGGACGCGTCGGCTCACTGAGTGGACTGCGGATGATGCGAAGGATTTTCACGAGGCCGTCGAACTCAGCTTGGCTCGGCTGGCCGAGTGGATTGTGGACGACCTGTTTCTGACCCATCCATTTGTCCATGAACACACGGAGGTGAGGAGGTATGGGCCGCTTTACATGCACCGTTAATCATCCGGCGTCAACTGATCCGCAGTGGGGTGTCGTCTATGCCGCGATTCTCACTGTGTCGGCTACGTGTGTCCTCTTGGCTGCAGGCTGTCTCCCTAAACCCTATGTCGTTGGTCTGAAACCAGAAGCTCCCTTCGCCGAAAAGGAATCGCAAGTCGACACGTTGCGGCCGACCTTCCGATGGGAACGATTTCCCCGGGCAAAGGATCTTGAAGAGCTCGGCCCTTATGCCGGTGAACGAATTGCTGCCGTGAGCTATGAGTTGCGTGTGTGGAAAGTCGAAAAACAATTCTCTGGAGAATTTGAGAGACCTGGGACACCTGGCCGGATTGGCGCAGCTAATGATTATAAGTATTCGTGGTGGCACGAATGCCGGGACACTGATCCCGGAGAGTTGGTAGATAGCCAACAAGGACTATTGAACCCCGAACACACTTTGGAGACTCCCCTTCAGCCAAATTCAAGCTATTTCTGGACTGTCCGGGCCGATTTCACGCTAGACGGAAAGCACAGAGCCACTGAATGGAGTGAGCAGTTGCCCTATTGGGG
Organism: Nitrospiraceae bacterium; assembly: GCA_041491905.1. GTDB lineage: Bacteria > Nitrospirota > Nitrospiria > Nitrospirales > Nitrospiraceae > Palsa-1315. Next base: position 3,086 of record JBGPVY010000104.1, read on the forward strand.
TTCATCATATGCTTGGAAAGACGGGTGCTCCTATCCGGCGACCTTCCATCTGATTCGAACTCCGGATGAAAAATCACCGAAGGGGACGACGCACTAGCAAGGAGGCGACTACGGCCAGATCAAATACAAGATTGTGGCGAAGCAGAAATAATCCATAAGAACCCGCAGCCTCATTCTTCTTGTACTTCTAGTCATACTCTCCGGCTATATCACGACGTATCGCGATTTCCCAATTGTGAATCCCCTCCCAAGCCCATATGAGCCGGCTGCACCCTCTCGTTGTCGTCAGACCGTTAAGTTTCTAGGTGGTCTGGCAGAGGGATCGACTTATGAGGGGACAGATAGGGTCGACGGATCACGTTTGAATGTGGATAAAGCACTGCAAGAAGCACTTAAAATTTACGGAGGCTGTAGCAGCAGTTCGCCTGTCGATTTTAATTCTAAGGAGGCAGAGACGGAAGTCGTGGTCAGCGTTCTGGAAAAACCAATTCCTTGGTATACGGGGGTCTTGGGAAAAGCGTCACTTCGGTCGCTCTGTATCATTCCCATCTATAGTGGGCACTGGGGCTGGACGTTGTCCTACAGCGTCTATGACCACAATGCGCTCAAAAAGACGTACAAATACGAAATTACGGCAAAACCATTCTGCTGGCTATTTTTGCTTCCATTCTCCTGGATTAATTTCTTCACCTATAGTCTCGAAGATGCTGTGCGTTCGACAACTGCGCAGTATGTCGTGGATGCCCAACGAGATGGGTATCTGGGAACAGAGAATTGACTCGTTGGACAAGAGCCAGTCTTCGCGGCGGCTGTGCCGGCGTCCTTCTTCTGCTGTGCGCTCCCCTGCAACTGCCGACTTCTCCGGAAGAGTTGTGGGAGTGATCGACGGCGACACCATCGAAGTCCTGCACAACAACCGCGCTGAACGTGACCTTCCCCCATTCGTTACACCACGGCCAACGGCCACACACGCACGGCAATTGCCGGCGGGCGTGTGGTCGGCGGAAGAGGCTTCCGGCTCATGTCGAAGATCGGCCAGGGCGCGATCAGCTTGAACCGGCTGGAACAGTTACTCGCCCAAGCGAAACAGAAAGGGCGGTGACCGATGGCACGAACAGGACGCGTCGATCGAGATCGCGTGGTAGGGGCGGTGTCGATGGACCCTTGTAGAGGCGCTGGTGAGGTCGACACCGGGACCACAGTGATCACGGTCCCGGTGTCGGGCGCGGGAGGAGGGCCCCCGCCAAGGGAGGCGTGTCAGTTGATCAGAGGCGTGAAAGCCGGGGTCTTGCGGATGTAAACAATCGCTTCCCCGCATTCGCGGCAGTGATAGGTGCCCATCAGATAGCCCTTCAGACAGTCCTTGTCACTACGGGTCAAGCAAGCCAATTCCTGGATCGGATGTTCACAGAGTGGCGGATCTCCTTGCTGGCCCCACTTCGCTTGTAAGTCAGTTGCCTGAGTCTTCGTCATGAGTCCGATCACCATTTATAATAAAACTGTCAGCGAGGTCATGCATTGAGTTCGCACACGATACGCCAGTCCAGCCCCTCGCGCTGTTCTCTTTTATACACTTCCCGAACTGCGGGAGTGCCGCTCCCCGCCAGCGCCCTCACGACCCCGCCGCTTCACCAGACACTGGTGATGCCGCCATCACGCGAGGAGGAGCGGGACGAGTGGCCGGGGTAAGAATAGGGGGCTGAGTAATGGAGTCGTTCGAAGACATTCAAAAGAAGGAATTCGAGCATCTCACGGCTGAAATCGGCACGCTGGGGCGGCGATTGGTCGAGTTGGGATAAAGCCGAGAACAGGTGCTTGCCTATGTCACACAACTGCTCAATGAGCCGTCGGACCCCACGTCCGGAGATCCCGACGCCGGCAAGGAAGAGGACTGACGGCGTGAATGGACGAGCAGAGAAATGACCAAGCTAGGCTGGCGTCAGTTTATCCAGCAGCTCAATGTCGCTGAACTCGTTGAGGTGTTACTCGGTCTGGCGGATCGACAGCGCGTGATTCTGATCGTCCACCTTTGCCTCAACACGATCACCCTGCTTGATTTGTCCCATCATCTGGGTCTTTTTATCTATAGTCAAACGTACTTCCTTGCCGTCCTGCCCCTTGACGAAATACTCCCCGTATCCGACGCGCACCAGGTCGCCCTTGATCGTCGTGGCGCGTTCTAGGCGGCTAGCTCCAGTCTCCTCACCGGCGTGCGCCGCTGTGGATAGTCCCAGGCCCAGCAAGAATCCACACGACAGGACACAGACGATTTTGGGAATAGATACCATGGGAGCCTCCTCGGTTAGAGATGATTACCATACAGAACGAACAGGAGGACAAGAAGTGCTGGAAGGAACACCTAGCCTGACAGGGCCTCACGAGAAAAGATATCGGACATGCTTAGTAAGGACTTTTTACATTAAAGGAGGATTCTATGGGCATGATCTACAAACGCGGTGAGATTTTTTGGGTCAAATATTATTCCTCAGGGAAGCCGATCCGGGAGAGCACCGGACGACCAAACAGAAAGAGGCGGAACGGTTTCTGAAGCACCGTGAAGGACGCAGCGCGGCAGGCCTGCAACCGCTCCCTCGCGTGGACCGCATCACCTATGACGAACTGGCGTGCGATCTGCGTCTGCATTATGAGACGACGGGCACACGGGGCTTGAAGGAAGCGGACACGCGATTTAAGGCGCTCCAACCGTTTTTCACCGGCAGACGAGCTGCGAGTATCAAGGGGGCATTGGCGGAGGAGTATGTCCAGCACCGCCTGAAAGCCGGTGTGACCCCCGCCACGATCAACCGAGAATTGTCCACGCTAATTCGCCTGCTGAGACTCGGAAGCGAACGCGACAAGGTCGGCAAATTGCCGAAAATCCATAAACTGACCGAGGCCCTGCCACGGGCGGGCTTCTTCGAACGCGCCGACTTCGAGGCGGTGCGCCGACACCTGCGGCCGGATCTCCAATGCGCCGTCACGATCGCACACTCCTACGGCTGGCGAATGCAATCGGAGGTATTGACCTTGACGCTGAGTCAGGTGGATCTCGGCGCCGGCACGCTACGGATCAATCCAGGCGGGAGCAAAACCGGCGAAGGCCGCGTTGTCTATCTCTCATCCGAAGTCCGCATGATGCTGGAAGAGCAACTCGAACGGGTACGCACCCTCTCGAGGAAGCTGGGTCGAGTCATTCCCTATCTCTTCCCACACCTCACAGCTGGCCACTTCCAAGGTGAGCGCATCCGCGATTTCCGAAAGAGTTGGACCAGAGCGTGTAAAACAGCGGGACTCTCTGGGATGCTGCGGCATGACCTCCGACGCACCGCCGCGAGAAACCTCATCCGTTCGGGCGTCCCGGAAGTCGTGAGCATGCGCATCACCGGTCACCGCACGCGCTCGGTCTTCGATCGCTATAACATTGTCTCCCCTGCCGATCTGCAAGACGCAGCGCGCAAGATGGCTGGTGGGCACATTCTCGGGCACAGTGCCCCCTCCCCGCTTGACTCTGTCACCGTAAGTCGTTAATTTTGCGGCCCTGGCGGTGTAGCTCAGTTGGTAGAGCAGCGGACTCATAAGCCGCGGGTCCCCCGTTCAATTCGGGGCACCGCCACCATTTTTCAAGGGATTACGCGACGGCCTCCCTCGAGGCCACGCCCCGCTGTGCTAGGATTGTGCTACTTTCTCGCCGCAGTCGATCGAGCCTCTCATCACCGCTGGAAACTCTCCCTAGCGATGGCACAAAATTAGGGAGCCGACCATTGTCGGCGTGAAGGAACTTGAAATGGTGGCCTAACAACTGGGGGCTGGTCAAATAGTCTAACGGGGCTTTGACAATTCTTAGAAAATCTTCAACTCTTACAAGCGGAGGTCTACGATCCGGGTTCGCAATGTCACAGAATGCCGTAGCATCGGCACCAATTATGATGCATTTCATGATCTCTTCGGTGTAATCCCCTATCGACAGCAACCGATCCTAAAAGGTTTCTTTTTGGTTCGCGAGAAGGCTACGCGAATCGACTTGAAAGATCGACGGGCATACGTTCCGGCAAGGGCCAGGATTTTGACCTGCGTGTTGGCTTGGGTTCCCGCCTCAGCGGTTCCCAATGCCCTGGGCTCTTCCCTCAGCACGCAAAGCGGTACCGGTCCCGACCCAGTCGTAGAGAACCGAGCTTCTGCAGCTCGTCACACGTGGCCACCATGGGGGATTGTCGGACAGGCGGAAGAGGGGCGGTGCTGCATCGCGTGCGCGCCCATCCCCTTACCACAATAATACCCTTGACTACGACCCACCGTGGTCCTAGGCTCAGCCTAGACTGACCCTCCGGTTCTCACCTGTGCTGGAAGCGCACGGATCTGCGCTGAGTCGAGAGGGATCAACGGAAATGCCAGTTACCCTTCGGCGCTTATGGAAAGACCTGTACCGGCGACATCAAGTCGACGGGGAGAAGCCCGTCCCCAGTCGCTTCCAGCTGTTTAAGCGCGTGGCGGATGATCTTGCTCACGCCTTACTCCAGATTGACTCGGATGCCCTGACCGAATGGGATCAGCTCAGGGGATCCCGGGTGCTCTGCGCCAGCTGCGGAGCCCATGATCTGGAACACTTCTATACATCTCGGAGAGAGGGCGAAACGCTCTGTGCCGACTGTTTCCGAAAGCGAGTCGGGCGAGTGAATCAGCGCGAGCCGAGCGAGCCTTGAGGTGTCGCTGACTGGCCCAGTTGGCGGCCTCCATTCTCACCGCTGACGCGAGACCGGGCGTCATCCAGCGTGTGGTCATCAGGCCGTCAGACGACGGACCCAGCCCTACGGGAACATCGTTGAAGCCTGACTGACCGACTCCAGGCACGACGAAGAGACGGCAGTGTCCCGTTGAATCCGAACACTCCGTTCTCCAGACCCATCCTTCTCGCCGAAGACGAGAGGGTGTGATTCCTCGAAATCCACACACGTCGTCTTCCCTATCCGATCCGAGAAACACCAAACCCGATGGGTCAAACCCGCTGGAAACGAGGTTTTCAAACCTGGTTGGGAAACCCATCCAGCAGGGAACACCGATTGGGTGACCGCCTCTCAGACTGTCTACCGGAATGAACGCGGCTCGTTGGAAGGCCGCGCCCTGCTGTCGATTTTCTCAGGCAGTCGAGGTATCCTCGTGGCGGTCAAAAACAACCGGAGCGCCGAAAGGCGTGCGCGTTGGTTCAGGTCGGTTGGCTGGTTCGTCATCGAGGGGCCCCTGTTTGATGGTACGGGGTGATCGAGAGTGGCAAAGGAGGTCGATCGATGGAACTCAAAAGTTCGGCATTTGAGGCCGGTGGAATGATTCCCAAGCAGTACACCTGTGACGGGCAAGATGCGTCCCCGCCCTTGAGCTGGTCTGATGTTCCCAATGGGGCAAAGAGCTTGGCGCTGATTGCTGATGATCCCGACGCCCCCATGGGCACCTGGGTGCACTGGGTCGCGTGGAACATCCCGGCGACGGCGCGAGTCCTTGAGGCACATGTGCCCAAACGAGACTCGCTCCCGAATGGCATGAAGCAGGGCACCTCGGACTTTCGCAGCGTTGGCTACGGGGGGCCCTGTCCCCCATCTGGCACTCACCGATATTTCTTCAAATTGTATGCGCTCGACTCAACCGTCACGCTGCCGCCGAGCACGACGAAGAAGGATTTGGAGAAAGTGATGCAGGGGCACATTCTTCAACAGGCTGAGCTGATGGGGAAGTACACGAGGAAATAGAGGCCGACTCAAAAACCTCGTGAGGTGTGAACGCAAGACCGGTCCAGATTTTCAGCACATGGAATCGTGAGGGCAAAGGGTCAAAACCAAATGTTTTTGAGCTACCATGGTGTAAATAGTTCCTACGGAACTCTCGCATCTTGACGGGACTCACCGTATCCGCGTAGCCTCCAACCCTGACGTACCAGTTACCTCGACTGCTCGCTCCTACGCGCCTTGCATTCTCCC
>JBGPVY010000167.1:0-6733 GCA_041491905.1 Nitrospiraceae bacterium
CCCGAGCTTCGTTCTCGCATCGTTCAGACCTTCAACGTACCCCAGAGGGTACGCCTCAGCCCTTCACTCGCTGCGGCCTCGCTGGACGGCCTTTTTGACCATCCTGCTGGGTGCAAGCTCAGAGGACGAATCATGATGGATAAGGGAGCGAGGGCGAATCGAATCAATCGGGCCAGTAACGGGGCCCTGCACAAATTAGCAGTTTCGTTTACAGCGATACACACCTTTGTTAGACTCGCGTGAGTTGATGAATGAGAGGTTATTGATGGGCACGCGAACTGCTCTGAACCGAAAAGTCCAGCCGCTACAGGAAGAGATCGACGCCGATCTCCTCACGCCTCGGCAGCGTGACATCCTTCGCCTGGTGTCGATCGGGCACACGAACCGTGAGATTGCGGAGGTACTGGAAATCAGCGTGCGCACGGTCGAAGTGCACCGATTCAACTTGATGCGGCGGTTGAATGTGAGAAACGTGGCGCAACTACTCCGACGGGCCCTGCAGCTGAGTCTCCTGGCCAAGACGTTCGGGGCCAAGTAGGCCTACAACTCCTTCAGCTTTCCCCGGCAGTCCTCCAACCTCGTATAGCCCTTCTTGCTGAACTGTGCCGCCAGCTCCGTTTCCAATCGGCCGAACACATCGACCCCCTCCTCGACCAACACCGTCCCGATCTGCACGGCCGACGCGCCACAAAGCACATGTTCGAAGGCATCCACGCCATTGACCACACCGCCGGTCCCGATAATCGGCATGCGCCCTTCGAAGATCTTCCAAAAAGCCCGCACGTTGGCCAGTGCGACCGGCTTGATGATCGTGCCACCCAGTCCGCCGAACCCACCCTTGGGCTTGATGACGACCACCTCGCGCTCCGGATCGACGACGAGCCCGTTGCCGACCGAGTTAATCAGGTTGAGAAAATCGACCCCGCAACGGCCGATCACCTCTCCCATCACTGTGTGATGGGCCGGATCGAAGTACGGAGGCAACTTGACCCCCATCGGAACCGTGATTACCTTGCGAACCCGCTTCAGCAGTCGCTCGGAGGCTTCGGCATCATATCCGATCTGAGGTTTCCCTGGAATGTTGGGACAAGAGAGATTGACTTCGATCAAGTCGGGCTTCGCCGCATTGATCATGGCCGCAATCGTCGGAAAATCGTCTTCACAGAGACCCGCCACACTGGCGATGACCGGCTTTCCGAGTGTTTTCAATTCAGGAATGAGCGCGGCGTACGCCTTGTACCCGAGATTCGGCAAGCCCATGGAGTTGATGGACCCACCAGAAAATCCATAGTACCGGGGTGTCGGATTGCCGTCGCGAGGCTCAACCGTCATTGACTTGGTGACGATGGCTCCGGCACGAGATCGGCCGAGGGCCAACAGTTCTTCACGCGTGACACAGAGAGCCCCCGAGGCATTCATGAAACAGCTGGGAAATCGTACGCCGGCAATGGTGGTCGAAAGATCCATCACGCTCCTACCGTGACTGGCTCGTGCTGCGTTCGCGTCACGAGCTGCCCGTCCTTCATGGCCCAGACATAATCAGCAGCCTCCGCGGCCGCGGTACTGTGGGTGACCAACAGTACGGTTTGGCGAAAGCGCTGAACGAGCGACCGAAGGAGAAGGATGATCTCGGCCCCATGCTGGGAATCCAAATTGCCGGTCGGCTCGTCGGCGAGAATGATCTGGGGCTGATGCACGATCGCTCGCGCAATCGCCACACGCTGCTGCTCCCCGCCCGAGAGTTCGCTTGGGCGATGGTGTCGTCGTGCGGTCATCGAGACCAACTCGAGCACGTCCTCGACGCGGGCTTGGACCGATGCCCCTCGCTCTCCGCGCAGCAACAAGGGAAACGCGACATTCTCCGCTGCCGTCAACCCGGGAATCAAATGGAATGCTTGGAAGACAATCCCGACTGTTTCCCGCCTGATCCTCGTCCAGTCGTCGCTCGTGAATCGACTGGTCGACCGCCCTTCGAGGAGGATATCCCCCGAGGTCGGCACATCCAATCCGCCAACCAGGTTGAGCAACGTACTCTTCCCGCAGCCGCTGGGACCGATAAATGCACAGAAGTCACCCTTCGCCACTTCGACCGTGACCCGATCGAGCCCGGTGATGGTGTCGCCACCTCGCTCATAAATTTTCGACACCTGGTCGAATGCCACCATAGTGATCTGCTTCTCCATCCGTACCCTGACCCGCAGGATCACCGCGCGAGACACGCGAGACTGGCGGGAAAGGCAGACAGGCGACGGTTCGAGGTCCGAAGTCCGCGGCATTCAGAACTTCGAACCCTGAACTTCGAACTTTGAATCTCGCCCGTCCTGCTTTTCTCGCGCGTCGCGCCCGTCGCGCATCGCTCGCGCCTCATCCTGCTGCCTTCGTATATCACAACCATTTACAGAGCAACAACCTTGACAGGCGCGGCACATTCCCATAGAAGAAGCGCACACATACGTGATTGGAGCGCTTCCCCTACGATGATACGTGAAGACACACGGGATCGACTCATCGGATGGTGCCGTCAGGCCCTCCGGTTTGTGTTGCCGGTCGAATGCCTTACATGTGGTACCTCTCTCAGCACTGACCCAGTGCCCTTCTTCTGTAGCGCGTGCTGGCAAACCATCCGCCCACTCCAGCAGCCAGTTTGTGCCCGCTGCGATCAGCCTTTTGTCTCGCCAGCGGCCACGGCCTATACACCGAATCATCAATGCCAACAGTGTCAGGAACGGCCACCGGATTTTCAACGAGCCTGGACCCTTTTCCCCTACCTTCCGCCACTGCGGGAAGCCATCTGCTCATTCAAATATCGAGGCAAACATACACTGGCACGGCCACTCGCTCGCCTTATGATCAGCGCCCTGCCAAGCGGGATCGATGTCGACGTAATTATCCCTGTGCCCTTACACCCGGCCCGCCTACGAGCGCGTGAATTTAACCAATCGTTGCTGCTGGCCGATCAGCTCAGCCGTCATCTGGCTCGCCCCGTTTCAGCCACAAACCTCGTCAGGATCGCCGCCACCGATCCCCAAACCACATTAACGCGACAGGCACGGTTACAAAATCTACGGAAAGCATTTGAAATCCGCAGTCCACAGGACCTCGCGGAAAAACGCATCCTTCTCGTGGATGATGTTTTCACCACCGGTACGACGCTGAACGAATGCGCGAAGACCTTACAAAAAGCCGGCACCGGGCCCGTCTTTGCCCTGACGTTGGCCAGAACTGTTGATACGGGCCTGGTGCCGGATCGCTTCTTTGCCGAACAGGCTGCACAGCCCCTGACGACCATAGGAATATGATCGATGCCGTTGTACGAATATCGCTGCCGCGACTGTAAAAAACGCAGCACCATCCTTGTATTGAGCCTGGCCAATCAGGCACCGGCTGCCTGCTCCCATTGCACGAGCGCTCGGGTTGAACGAATCCTGTCTCGATTTGCCTCGCCGAAATCCGAAGAGGCTCGCCTTGAAGCCTTGACAGATCCAAGCAATCTGGCCGGGCTCGATGAAAACGATCCACAGAGCATGGCTCGATTCATGAAAACAATGGGCAAGGAGTTGGGTGAGGACCTCGGCGACGATCTCTCAGAGGCGATGGAGTCAGACGAGACCGGCTCCATAGAACAGGCTAACACTGACGGGCAGTGACAGGCAATGTCATACATTTTCACTTGACAGATCGTTCCAGTTTCCCTACCCTGGCAACAGTATCCGAAGCCTCGTGAGGCATATGGATCCCTATCGAACCAGGTTCTTCAATGGCCAAAGAGCCCAAGAGCGAGCTGATGACGGCAGAGGAGACCTGCCGCTATCTCAAGATCACCCAGCGCACGCTCTATCGTTACCTACGGAGTCGCCAGATTCCCGCCTTCAAGCTTGGGAAAGAATGGCGCTTCGTACGCTCGGATCTGGAACAGTGGATACGCGATCGCACCAGAGCCACGCTAGCGTCGTAAAGGACAGGCTACATTGATGTTCGCCGGTGAATACCTGTGCAAAGTGGATGAGAAGGGGCGGTTTATCGTTCCCTCGCCGATCCGTGAGCAGGTCGAGTCGGAGGGGCAGGCCGTCGTCTTCCTCAAAGGCCCCGAGGAGTCGACGCTCATCTACTCCATGAAAGAGTGGGAAAAAGTCCTCGAACGGACGAAAGCCACGCTCGATGAAGACCAGAGCCGACTGTTCATGCACTTCGTCGTGTCAGAAGCCGGTACATCAGAGATCGACAAAGCCGGACGCATCCTGATTCCGAGTCGGCTCAGAAAAATTATTCCGTTGGATGAGGACCAGGAAATCATTCTGGTCGGCTTGTACCATCGCATGGAGATCTGGAATCCGAGCAAATGGCGTCGTTATATCGCCCAATCTGAAGAGCGGTACGAGCAGAACATGTCCAAGATCCTCAATCTCCTGTAAGCTGACGCGCATGCCTACGTTTCGGCGCCCGCCCCGGTTTCCCTCCTCTCCACGGGCCGTTCGCATGATCTCCTACCGGAACCCTGACAAGAAGGTCGCGGTGCCACGTATCGCCCCGAGAACGGCTCCGATCTCCCGCATGCCTGCATCTCCATTATCTCACCCACCGACCGAGAGTCATGCTGTAGCCTTGACCCTTCCTGTGCCTCCCAGCGTGAACCATCAATATGCCACAGTGAATGGCCGACGATTAATCTCTTCGGCTGGTCGTGCCTATAAGGCCCAGGTGGGACAACTCGTGTGGCTGAAGTTGGCGCAGTCCGCTCACCGGGCTACCCTACTTACACGACTCCAGTCGGAGTGGCTTGCCCTGTCGATCCGGTTCTATTTTACCTCGGCCCTACGACGAGACGTCGATGGCGGGCTCAAGATCGCGCAGGATGCCCTCTGTGAGGGACTCGGCATCAACGACAACCGCATCGTCGAAACTCACCTCTACAAACACATCGATAAGGACAACCCTCGCATCGAAGTGCATTTGACGCCTGCGTCCAGTTCCTAGCCCCCCTAAGGACATGAGTCACCGGATTTCCACTCTATCCAGGACTATTCGTACCGGAGCGCTTCGATAGGATTGAGGCGAGCGGCCTTGTTGGCAGGGTACAATCCGAAGAACAGGCCGACCACGAGTGAGAAGAAGAACGCGAGCATGATGACGTCGCCGGAGATGATGGTCGGCCAGCCGGCAATTAGCGTTGTCAACTTCGCCCCGGTAATCCCCAGTACGATACCTAACGCGCCTCCCACCAGGCTCAGCGTCATGGCCTCGATCAGGAACTGCATCACGATGTGGTGGCGTTTCGCTCCCACCGCCATGCGCACCCCAATCTCTCTCGTCCGTTCCGTCACGGACACAAGCAAGATATTCATGATGCCGATCCCACCGACTAACAGGGACACGGACGCAATGGCAAACAACATCATTGTCAAGGTCTCACTGGTGCCTTCTTGGACCTTCCCAATATCGACCTGCGTCCGGATCGTGAAATCATCGTCCTGCTCTGTCTGAAGCCGGTGCCGCGCCCGCAGCACCTCTCGAATCTGCTCAGCCGCCACCGGCAAATCCTCGACCTGATCGGTCGAGCCGAACATCACCCCGACGGACCCGATAAATGACGTCCCGAACACCTTCCGTTCCGCCGTGCTGAAGGGGATGAATATCACATCGTCTTGGTCGGACCCTTGCGCCGACTGGCCTTTAGACGCAAGGACTCCAATGACACGGAACGGCACGTTCTTGATGCGAATCACCGCCCCCACCGGCTCTTCGCCTGGCTCAAACAGATTCCCCACGACCGTTTGGCCGATGAGCGCAACTCGGGCGGCACTATCCAAGTCCGTCTGAGTGAAGGGGCCTCCACTCGTAAAGGACCAGTCCCGAATAGTAAGGTAACTCGGTGAGATGCCGTTAATCGGTCCGTTCCAGTTTCGGTTTCCATAGACGATTTGCATGACATCGCGCCTGGCCCATCCGGTATCGGCCAGCAAGGGGATGCGCTTTTTCAGGTCCAAGGCGTCGGACACATTCAGCGTCACGGCGCTCCCCTGACTTCCTCGTACGCCGCTCGCAGAGGTCACCCCGGGAAAAATGATGATGACGTTTGTGCCCATTGTCGCAATCTGCGCTTGCACGGCCCGCTTGGCCCCCTCACCGATACTCACCATCGCAATGACCGCCGCCACCCCGATGACAATCCCCAACATCGTGAGACCGGCACGCAGCCGATTTCGCGCCAAGATCCGCAGCGCGGTGAGAATCGTGAGCCACACAAACGCCGACATCTATACCCCCACTGGGCTGGACGGTGGCCGCACTTTGGTCGCGCGGTCGCTTAACACTTGTCCGTCTGTGATCACGATCGCGCGCGCGGCATAGGCCGCGACATCCATCTCGTGCGTCACCAAAATAATCGTAATCCCTTCATCGCGGTTGAGCGTTTCCAGGATTCTCATAATTTCCTGGCTCGACTGGGTGTCGAGGTTGCCGGTCGGCTCATCCGCAAGGAGCAACGAGGTCGACGTGACCAGTGCCCGAGCAATCGCCACGCGCTGCTGCTGGCCTCCGGACAACTGGGTTGGATAATGGTGCTCTCTGCCCTGCAGCCCCACCCGCCCTAACGCCGCTGCGGCCTGTGCCCGTTGCTCTTTGAGCGAGAGCCCTCGATAGAACAGCGGAAGCTGCGCATTTTCGAGCGCGCTGGTTCTAGGAATGAGATTGAAGCTCTGAAAGACGAACCCGATCTGCTGATTGCGGATACCCG
>JBGPVY010000055.1:0-14713 GCA_041491905.1 Nitrospiraceae bacterium
ATGGCTGGCGTCTAATGTCCCAGCCCTGTACCTGCGCGACGCCATCGCATAGAGTACGACACGGCCCTTGTGGCGTCAGCGGCCACAAGGGCCGTGTCATTCTCCTTCGCCGGTCCAATCGCCTGGTCGGCAAAGATTTCATGATGACCACCGTTGAACAGCCCACCTCAGCCTGGATACCGGGGCCCATCCTTGGTATCGAGACGTCATGTGATGAAACGGCCGCATCGGTGCTTGCCGCAGACGGCGCCGTCCTCTCGAACATTATTACGTCACAGCATGCCGTTCATCAGCGATTCGGTGGCATCGTTCCCGAACTTGCTTCCCGTGCCCATATTGAATTGATTGAAGATGTCTCCGCTGAGGCGCTGGAACAAGCCGGTCTCGCATGGACGGATCTCACTGGAATCGCTGTCACCCAAGGCCCCGGCCTGGCCGGCGCTCTCCTCGTCGGGGTCAACTATGCAAAAGCCCTTGCCTATGCCTTGAATATTCCGATGGTCGGTGTGAGCCACCTTGAAGGTCACATCGTCTCCGCATGGCTGCAGGACCCAGGGTTTCCGTTACCCTGTGTGGTCCTGGTTGTCTCGGGTGGACATACCCATCTCTATTATAAGGAACCCAGCGGTCACTGCCGGCTCCTTGGCGCTACCAGAGACGATGCGGCAGGGGAGGCCTTTGACAAAGGCGCTCAGCTGCTTGGACTGGAATATCCGGGAGGCCCAGCCATCGATCGCTTGGCTCGACAGGGAAACCCAGACACCATTGCATTTCCCCGTTCGTATCTCAAAAAAGGAAGTCTTGATTTTAGTTTTAGCGGTCTAAAGACAGCTTTGCTCTACACACTTCAAGCGATGCCTGAGCAATATCTCGCGGCTCAAGCTGCTGACTTCGCTGCTGGCTATCAGGAGGCCATCGTGGCCGTCTTGGTCGACAAAGCCTTTGCCGCAGTCCGGTTATCCGGGGCTCGTGCATTGGCGGTTGTCGGAGGCGTATCCGCCAATTCTCGATTGCGTGCGCTGCTCCAGCAACGAGCTACTTCCGAGAGCCTGCCGCTGAGTCTTCCCCCGCTGACCTACTGTACGGATAATGCCGCGATGATCGCGGCAGCGGGGAGGCAGGCTCTTCGCGCAGGACTTCGTGCACCCCTGGACCTCGATGCCCAAGCATCGCTGGCTTCACCATTCGCACAGGCAATCTAACCGGATGCTGAAAAAGTCCCCAGCGTTATGGAAGGTTACGGCTCAGGTTCCTAGCCAACGACGATAAGGAAACGACGCCCATTCCAGAAATTCACGGACAGGTCCTTGGTCTCCGTGCTGGCCAGCTCGCAATGCTTGAGCGGCTGTATCGCCGACGTATGCCAGTGGATGAAGTCCTCTCCGGTGAAGCGGCAAAAACTCTCGCACAGTTCACGCATGAGATTCGGCGTCCCATCGGACTGGTCATCACCAGGCGAGGAGCTGTTCAAGATGTCCTGGTTGGCCCCGGCACCGAGCCCTCGCCAACGACTTTGGCCACTTTTCGTGCAAGCCCGCGATCGCTGCGGGGCCTTCGGCTGATCCGCTCATCACTGAAAGAGCAGCCCCTCACTCAAGAAGACCTCACCATATTAGGCCTGCTCCGACTCGACATGATCGGAACGGTGGCCGTCACACCCAAGGGCGAGCCAGGGTTGCTCTCCCTGGCCCATCTGAATCCACCCAGTCCGCAGGGGCCATTGTATACGCTGCTGAAGCCCACTCCGGTGCATCAATGCCCGGTGAGTTTCGAGACATTCATTCGTGAACTGGAGTCAGACCTGCAACGTCGGAGCGGGTCTCACACGATGGCTCAGGGGCAGACCGCCATCCTCGTGAGCGCCTCGCCCAAGAGTAAGGCCGAGCAAGAAGAACGCCTCACCGAACTGGCAGAACTGGCCACCTCGGCCGATCTCACCGTGATCGACCGGTTAGTGCAACGCACACAGAGCGGCCATCATCGATTCCAATTGGGAAGCGGTAAACTCAAGGACGTGCTGATGCAAGCCATGCAAAAGGGGGCGGACCTGCTCATCTTCGATCAAGAGTTGGCTCCTGCGCAGCTGCGCACCATTGAGGAGATCACCGACCTCACGGTCATCGATCGGACCCAACTGATTCTCGACATCTTTGCGCAGCGGGCCCATAGCCGAGAAGGCAAGGTGCAAGTCGAGTTGGCGCAACTTCGTTATCTGCTTCCCCGTCTCTCCGGTCAGGGAACGAGCCTCTCCCGCTTGGGCGGTGGCATCGGCAGCAGAGGTCCCGGTGAAACGAAGCTCGAAACGGACCGCCGTCGCATCAGAGAGCGCTTGGACCACTTAGAGCGGGAGATCGAGGGCTTTGCCCGTCACCAAGACCAACGGCGATCGCGCCGCGTCCGGCAGGAATTCCCAGTTCTGTCCATCGTGGGCTACACGAACGCCGGCAAGTCGACATTGCTCAACGTCTTAACGAACAGTCAGGTGAGCACTGCCCCGCGCGTCTTTGAAACGCTCGATACCACGAGCCGCAGACTGCATTTTCCGCATGGCAGGGAAGTCATCATCACCGACACGGTGGGGTTTATTCGCGACCTGCCCAAAGATCTCCTCGCCGCATTCAGAACGACATTGGACGAATTGCGTGATGCCGACCTCCTCCTGCATGTGGTCGATGCGGGGGCAAAAGATCTCGACGCTCATATCACAGCGGTCGACACCGTGCTGCAAAGCCTCACCCTCGATCAGCTTCCACGGGTGCTGGTGTTCAACAAATGCGATCAGCTTCCGACCGGGCAAGCGGAGGCCCTGTGTCGGCGCTACGGCGCGATCGGGATTTCGGCTCTGCATCAGGAGACCTTGCCCCCACTGATCCAGCACCTCGAAGAGAGGCTGGCCGCGCTTGTCCCGGTCGACGGCTCTTCCCAGAAATCCGCAACCCCGGCACTCACGCTTGCATCTCGGCCTTAACCCGCTGCACAATCGGCCCTCTCTGGTACCAGCCATGACAATGAACTCGCTGCCATCATCGGAATATCGGAAGCGTCTCCGAGAGATTGCGATGACGCTCCAGCGCACAATGCCAAGCCCAAAGATGGAACTCGACCATCGTTCCCCTTGGGAGTTGCTCGTGGCCACGATCCTCTCCGCCCAATGTACCGACCAGCGAGTCAATCAGGTCACTCCGTCGCTCTTTCGGCGGTATCGGCAACCGGCAGAGCTGGCTGCGGCTAATCTTCCTGAACTCGAACAGCTCATTCGTTCCACCGGTTTCTTTAAGAACAAAGCGAAACATCTCGTCGCCTGCGGCAAAGCCGTGACCGAGCGCTTCGGCGAACAGGTCCCCCACACGATGGAGGAGTTGATCACCTTACCGGGCGTCGGCAGAAAGACCGCGAATGTCATTCTCGGGAATGCCTTCGGTCAGCCCAGTATTGTCGTCGATACCCATGTGAAGCGCGTGGCGAAAAGGCTCGGTCTGACCAGATCAGACAATCCAGACCTAGTCGAGCAGGACCTGCAGCAGCTCATGCCGAAATCCCAGTGGACGGCTGTCTCGCAACGCCTGTTACTGCATGGCCGCTACATCTGCCTCGCGAGAAAACCCCAGTGCCACACCTGTCCGCTCTACCGGAACTGCCCATGGAAAGAGAAAGGTCCCCAATGATTCGTAGCATGACCGGATTCGGCCGACGACAGGCCCCCTGGCAAGATGGGTCCGTGACGGTGGAAATGCGCTCAGTCAACCATCGCTTTCTCGAAATCGCCTGCCGCCTTCCCCGGCCATTGAGCCACCTAGAAGACTCCTTCAAGAAAGCCATCCAGCAATGCTGTACCCGTGGACGTATCGACACCACAGTGACGGTCCAAGCGGGCAAAGGCCGCGCCGGAAGCGTCAATCTTGACCAAACACTCGCTAAGCAGTACCATCAGGCCCTCCGTACCCTCAAGAAATCCCTGAAGCTGAGCGGTTCCATCGATCTGGCGCTCATGGCTGGGCTCCGTGACGTAGTGTCGATCTCGGATCAAACGACGGAAGACCCGAAACTGGCGAAGATAGTTCAGCAACTGACGACCCAGGCACTGACGGATCTTGAGGGCATGCGAACGCGCGAAGGGAAGGCCCTGGCAGAGGATATGCGCGCGCGGATTCAGACGATCCGGGGGCACCAAACGCTCATTGCCGCACGGACCCCTCTGCTGGCCCAGGAGATCTTCGACAGAATGAAGAGCCGTGTGGAGAAGCTGCTGGGATCGGAAATCCCCGATCCCCCCCGGCTCTATCAGGAGTTGGCGGTGTACGCGGACCGTGGTGACATTACGGAAGAAATAGTCAGATTGGACTCGCATATGATACAGTTTGAGCAGACGCTTAAGCGTGCAGAATCCGTGGGCAAAACACTCGACTTCCTGCTCCAGGAAATCGGGCGGGAAGTCAATACGATCGGCTCGAAAGCCAACGACGCGGAAATCGCCGGTCATGTGGTCCAGATGAAGGCCGAACTGGAACGTATTCGCGAACAGGTCCAGAACGTCGAATGAACTCAGCCGCCACTACCAGCTCCACGGCGCCGGTGTCAGGCCAACCCCGGTCCTCATCGGATCGGCGGGGCATTCTTTTCATTATCTCCGCACCCTCCGGGACAGGGAAAACCACGCTCTGCAAGCAACTCGCGATGAACCTCCCCGGACTGTGGCATTCAATTTCCTATACAACGAGGAAGCCGCGGCCAGGCGAAGAGCATGGGCACGCATATTACTTCGTCGGAGAGCAAACATTCCAAGAGATGATCGAGCGAAACGAGTTCGTCGAGTGGGCCAACGTGTATGGACATCTCTACGGGACACCATGGAAATCGCTGACCGAGAAGATCGATCTGGGGATCGATGTCTTGCTGGAGATCGACGTACAAGGGGCCATGCAAGTCAAGAAACGATTTGAGGATGCGGTGTCGATCTTTATCCTTCCTCCCTCGATGACCGAGCTCCGGGCCCGGCTCCAAACCAGGGCCTCCGATACGCCGGAAGAGATTCAACGGCGACTGCACAAAGTGAAAGAAGAGGTGTGGAGCTACCGCGAATATGCCTATATCGTCCGAAACGAAGACCTCGGCCGGTCGCTTCGCGATCTCGAAAGCATCTTCTGGTCAGAACGCTTGAAGACCAAACGATTGAACATGACGTGGCTCGAAAATAATTTCATTCTTGACGATGAACAGAAAACGGGAGATCGTAAAGATCTTCCCTAACCTAAAGGAGTACCGCATCCATGATCGACATGTTGAGACTCTTGCCCCAATACACCGCAGACGAATTTGACTCACGCCACCGGCTGGCGATCATCGCAGCCCAGCGAGCGAAACACATTGTGCAGGGATCACGTCACGCCGCCTCGCGCTTCACCAAAGAAACGACCATCGCCCTCGATGAGGTTCTCCGGGGACAAATCAAATACCTCGTCGGTCAAGAAGCGCGGGATGCAATGAAGGAAGCAAAGCGCGGCAAGGAAGGCGAAATGGAGCGCATTGCCGTGATGACCGGCGACGATGCGAAGGAGATCAAGAAAGAGCTGAGCGTCTATGTCGACGATACCCCGAAGCCCGTGGTGGGTGAGAGCGAGGAGTAAGTGGTGAAGATCCCCGGCTCCATAGGGCCGACGTTGATCGGGAAGCAGATCGTGCTCGGCGTGACCGGCAGCATCGCGGCCTATAAGGCTGTCGCGTTGCTCCGGACCTTGCTCCGTGAAGGAGCGATCGTGCACGTCGTGATGACGCAATCGGCCACGAAGTTCGTCACCCCGCTGACGTTTGAAGTACTCTCCGGCCATCCGGTCTCGACGGATGTGTTCGAGGCACATCAGGAGATGAAACACCTGTCCTTGCCCGAACAGGCAGATGCCATCGTCATTGCGCCGGCCACGGCCAATTGTCTTGCAAAATCAGCGCTGGGGCTGGGCGACGATCTGCTCTCGACCATGCTCCTTACGGCACAGTGCCCGCTGATTGTGGCCCCCGCCATGGACGGAGGGATGTGGACTCATCCATCTGTCACAGCACACGTAGCGACCTTGCGTGCGAGGGGAACCATCGTGGTGAATCCAGAAATCGGCCCGCTCGCTTCCGGACGGATCGGCCAAGGTCGCTTGGCAGAGGAAGGCACAATTCTGGAGGCTATTCAGGCGGCGCTGGCTCCACGACGTGATTGGCAAGGGCACCGTATTCTGGTTTCGGCAGGCCCGACGCAAGAGCCGATCGATCCGGTGCGCTTCATTTCAAACCGCTCCTCCGGCAAGATGGGCTATGCCATTGCCGAAGCCGCCCAGGCGAGGGGAGCCCAGGTGGTCCTTGTCACTGGTCCGACAGCCTTACCAACTCCGAGAGGCGTCCAGGTCGTCGCAGTAGCCACGTCTGAGGAAATGACAAAAGCCTTGTCCGCGCACCTTGCATGGTCCACGGCTGTGATCATGGCAGCCGCTGTGGCTGATTTTCGTCCCAAGCACCCTGCCTCGCAAAAAATGCACAAGCAAGGGCGAACCGACCAGACGCTAGATCTGGAACGGACCACTGACATCCTGGCCTCCTTGTCTGCCCAACGGACCACGCAACTTATGGTTGGCTTCGCCGCTGAGACCAGCGATCTGATCGCCCACGCGAAAGACAAGCTGACGGCAAAAGGGCTTGATCTCATCGTCGCAAACGATGTCACGACATTGGGAGGGGGATTCGGCAGCGATCAGAACGCAGCCACATTGATCGACCGGCAGGGGGCCTTGACAGAACTGCCGCTGATGCCAAAACGAGCACTCGCCGACGCGATCCTGAATCGGGCGAAAGAACTGCTCCCCACCAGACAATCCAGCCGGGCCCCGAAGCCAGTGGCGGGAGGACGCTAGCAACCCATGGCTCAGAATCAGAACGCCCCCGAGAGCGCCTTGGAAATCGATCGAATGGCCGCTCAGTTAGCCAAAGATCCACATTCCAAAGTTTTCATGCCGCTGGCCGAAGAGTACGGAAAAGTCGGCATGTGGCAGGAAGCCGCGGGCGTCCTCGAAGACGGCCTGAAATTTTATCCCGGCTTCATTACTGCCATGGTCGCGCTCGGACGTGCTTATGACCACATGGGTGAGGCCACGAAAGCCAAGGCGATTCTAGAAGAATCCGTCAAGTTGAGCCCGGAAAACCTGCGCGCGCACCGGACCTTGATCAAGATCTACCAGAGCCAGGGGCTGAATGAATCGGCACTGCAATCCTGCGCCGTCATCCTGGCGGTCAACCCGCGTGATGAAGAAGCGCTCTCGGTCCAATCTGCTCTAAGAGGACCGTTGAAACAAAAGAAGGAACCGGAACGGCCCAAGCCGGCGGCTCCAGTCACGCGTAATCTCTCTGCCCAGCAGGCGAGTATGCCACCAGAAGCCATGCCAGTCTCAACTCCGTTCGAACCGGAGATCGCTTCTACCGACCCATTTATCATGCCAACGGAACTGATGAAGACAGGCCTCCGCACACAGGATCAGACAGAGGAGCAGCTCGCGTTGCCGAAGATGGACCCTCACCAAGCCGCCAATGCTGTGGCGATGCCTCCTCCATCGCCTCACGCGGGAGCCGTGGCCCAGTTGGAAGCCTGGCTTCACACCATCGAATCACGTCGTCACGATCGTGACGCAACGAACGAGCCCCACCCAAAAACTTCCTAAAATTTTTCGCGCGTTTGACCGGTCTGGGGTGGACTGATACAATGCCACCCTGCTGGATCCTGTCATGAAGGATCATCCTCGCGTATCCGGTACGTGAACACAAAGACATGCTACGAATACGAGTCTTGCATGGCCCAAATCTGAATCTCCTCGGGACCAGGGAGCAGTCGATTTACGGCACCCTGTCCCTGGATGCCCTGGACTCAACCATCACGAAGCTGGCGAAGGAGTTGGCAGTGAAAGTGGACCTCCGCCAGTCAAATAGCGAGAGTGAACTGGTCACCTGGATTCAAGAGGCTCGGACGGGATACGATGGGATCATCATTAACCCTGCCGCCTATACCCACACCAGCGTCGCAATTCGGGACGCCATTGCGTCGGTCGGCCTGCCGACGGTTGAGGTGCATCTGTCCAATATTCATCAGCGGGAAGAATTTCGCCATCGGTCCTATATCGCGGGAGTTGCTATCGGGCAAATTTCCGGTTTGGGCCCAACCGGCTATCTCCTCGCACTCCGGGGGCTGCACGACCATCTGACCGCATCCCGACGCCAGAAGAAGACGGCCGCACCAGCGACATCGCGACGGACGGCAAAATGAACGAGATAATTGCGCAGCCGGCCGAGCGGCCGCTTACCGCCTGAAGGGAGTACCGAGTGATTTCCACGACCGATTTTCGCGGTGGCGTGCGCCTCATGGTAGATAACCAGCCCTTTTATATCATTGAGTTTCAACATGTAAAACCGGGCAAGGGCGGAGCCTTCGTGCGCACCAAGCTCAAGAGCTATCTTTCAGGCAATGTCCTGGATCGTACCTTCCGATCCGGAGAACGGTTCGAAGAGCCGAATCTCGAAGAACGGACCATGCAATTCCTCTATGCGACCGACGACGCCTTTACCTTTATGGACACGGATACCTTTGAGCAACTGACGTTCGAGAAGGGCAAGCTCGGCGAAAATGCGGATCTCTTGAAAGAAAACATGACGGTGAAGATTCTCGTGTACGAACATCGCCCGATCGACGTCGAACTGCCCAACTTTGTCGAGCTGAAAGTGGTCAATGCCGAACCGGGGTTCCGGGGCGATACAGCCACGGGCGGTACTAAGCCAGCCACCCTCGAAACCGGCGCCATCATCAAAGTGCCGCTCTATTTAGAAGCCGGGACCGTGATCAAGATCGATACGCGTACGAGAGCTTACGTGGAGCGTGTACGGTGAGCAAGCAGAAGTCGAGCAAGTCGAAGAAGGGTGGAACGCCGATCATTCTGCCTCAGGCCTTTGCCACGACCCAGAGCGGGCAGGGCACACGTTCGCTGTCCGGACAACAGACCAAGCACATCCAAGAATTGATCGATCTACTCAAGAAGAACAACCTGACCGAACTGGAATTGGAGCGCGAAGGCCTCAGAATCCGCGTGCGATACGAAATCGGAGTTAAAGCGATCACGACCACCGTCGCTGACCAGGGGACGGCCGGCTCGACCTCAGTCTCTCAGCCGCCCGCCGCGGCCGGCACACAGACTGAAGACACGACGGGCATGATCACCATCGTGTCTCCAATCGTCGGTACCTTCTATCGGTCCCCCTCGCCGGATGCCGACCCCTACGTTGAAGAGGGCGATTACGTGAAAAAGGGACAGGTCCTGTGCATCGTCGAAGCGATGAAGTTGATGAACGAAATCGAGTCGGAGGTAAATGGGCGGATCACGAAAATTCTGGCCGAAAGCACTAAGCCGGTGGAGTATGGCCAGGCGCTCTTCCTCGTCGATCCGACAGCGACCCCCTAACCCCTTTCCCTGACCCCCATCGGAGTACTCGCGTGTTCAAGAAAGTGTTGATAGCCAATCGCGGTGAGATTGCGCTCCGGGTGATTCGGGCCTGTAAGGAACTTGGCATTAAGACCGTGGCGATCTTTTCTGAGGCCGATGCGGCGAGCCTCCATGTGCGCGCAGCCGACGAAAAGATCTGCGTCGGGCCTGCTGACGCCGCTCTCAGCTATCGAAATATTCCCAACGTCCTGAGCGCGGCCGAGATCACCGGGGCGGACGCCGTCCATCCCGGCTATGGATTCCTCTCCGAGAACGCCCACTTCGCAGAAGTCTGCGAATCCATCGGCGTCAAATTCATCGGCCCCACGTCCGAACACATCGCCCTCCTAGGCGACAAAACCAAAGCGCGCGATATCGTTGCCCGCCGGGGCTTACCCGTCACGCCGGGCAGTCCCGGTGAGCTGAAGAGCGAACAGGGAGCCCTCGAAGCCGCCACCAAGATCGGCTATCCCGTCATCATCAAAGCCTCAGCCGGTGGGGGAGGACGCGGCATGCGCGTCGTGAACAAGGCCGAAGACCTCGCGCGCGCGTTTCAAGCTGCGCAGGCCGAGGCGAAGGCAACATTCGGCAACGATGCAGTCTACCTCGAACGATATTTTCTCGAGCCCCGCCATATTGAAGTGCAGATTGCCGCCGACCATCGTGGGCATATCGTGCATCTCGGCGAGCGCGACTGCTCGATCCAACGCCGGCATCAGAAGCTTCTCGAAGAAACGCCGTCGCCCGCCGTCGACGAGAAACTCCGTCGGGAAATCTGCCGCGTCGCGGTCGAAGCTGTCAAAGCCGTGCACTACCGGAATGTCGGCACCGTCGAGTTCCTGCTCGACAAGGACCACAACTTCTTCTTCATGGAAGTGAACACCCGCATCCAGGTGGAACATGCGATCACCGAAATGGTGACCGGCATCGATCTCATCAAGGAGCAGATCAGGCTCGCCGACGGCCAATCCCTCTCGTTCAAGCAACAAGACATCAAGCTCAGCGGGCACAGTCTCGAATGTCGCATCAACGCCGAAGACCCGGAAAAGTTTACGCCCTGTCCCGGAATGATCACGAAGTACAGCGCGCCAGGCGGATTCGGTGTACGCGTCGACTCGGCGATGGAACCGAACATGATGGTCGTCCCGTTCTACGATTCGATGATCGCCAAAGTCATCACGCATGGACGGGACCGGCAGGAATCCATCGTCCGCATGCGCCGAGCCCTCGACGAATTCGTGATCGAAGGCATCAAGACAACTATCCCGCTGCACAAACGTATCCTCAACGACCCCGACTTCCAAAAGGGCCACGTCTCCACCACCTTCCTCGAGCGCTTCCTCGCCGGCTAACGCATCCCGCGACGCCGTCTGACAGCCACTCACGATTCCCCCTATCATCCGTCGTGCGCTTGAGAGCGCTGGCGGACTTTTTCAGCATCCTGCTAGAGACTGATTGCACCTTCGAGCTAGAATGTCTGCCTCATGAATGCCGCGCGTCCTCACTCCCTCTCAGGCCTCTATGTCATTCTCGATCCGTCGGTCTGCCCAGCGCGTCCCTTGGTCGAGGTGCTGAGAACCGCGGTTGAGGCTGGGGCCTCCCTCTTCCAGTACCGTAACAAGACCGCATCGATGAAGGAGGCCTATGTGGAAGCCTTGGCGCTCCGACAAGCTGCTGCGAAGGTTGGCGTACTCTTCATCGTCAACGATCGCTGCGACTTGGCCGTGGCCGTGGATGCCGATGGCGTGCATCTCGGACAGGGAGACTTGCCGCTCGACTTAGCGAGGAAGGTGATGGGCCCGGACAAGCTGATCGGGGTCTCCACGCACAATCCCGACCAGGTGCGGGAGGCCACCGCCGGGAAACCGGACTATCTGGGCTTTGGTCCAATCTTCAAACCCGGTTCCAAGCAGGGCCATGACCCGGTGGTTGGGCTTGAGGGATTACGTGCGATGCGCTCACTCACGTCGTTGCCCGTCTTTGCGATTGGTGGCATTCAGATCGACCAGGTGGGGGAGGTGATGCGCGCTGGCGCGAATGGCGTCGCGATCATTTCAGCGATCCTGAAGGCCCCGGATATCAGCCTCGCCGTGAAAGCGTTCCTCGCCAAGATGTGAGCCCGCATTATTCATGAAGCTTCTGCTGCAAGCGCGGATACGCGGCTGTGACCGGCAGTCTCGCCGTTCAGCCCTTCGACATACTGCACGAGTATGCCTCAGGGCTTCACGCCTCCGAGTGCCCGTCTCGCTTCGCGTCTGCACGCTTTCGCGACGAACCCTCATGAATAATGCGGGCTAGGACCAACCTCGCCAGCTTCGTGATCGGAGCGGTCCCCGCGAGGCGAACCAGGCCTTCGTTCCAATTTCGATTCACGCTCGGGCTGTAGAGGAGGGGGCCCACCACGGGAACCTTCGCGAGGCGTCGAAGGAGACTCACGGTCGATCGTTCCTGCGCTCGAGCGGTCTTCGTATGCACTGGTCGCAGCTGATTCAAGACCAACGCCACGATGGGAATCTTTCGCCGGCGGAGCGCATGAAGGGTTAATAACGCGTGATTGATTCCCCCCAAGCCCGACTGTCCGACCACAATGGCAGGCAACTTCATGCGATAGATTATATCTGATACGTTAAGTGACGACGTGATAGGCACATGCACTCCGCCCACACCTTCCACTACCACAATCGCATGCTTCTGACACAGGGCACGGAAGGCTCGCATGATGGTCGCCATTCGCACGGCCGTCCCTTCCGCTCGCGCGGCAGAGAGCGGCGCCACTGGAAGTCGAAAGACATAGGGGGAAACTTCTGCCATCGGGTCATGGCTTCCAGCCGCTCTTCGCAATCGCGCTCCATCAGACTGAGCCTTGGCCGATCGCGAGACCCCTGTCTCAACCGGCTTCATGACGCCTACATCGATTCCTCGTTGACTCAAACACACCACGAGCGCAGACGTGACGAGTGTTTTCCCAACGCCCGTATCAGTAGCGGTGATAAAAACCCCTCGCGCGCTAGAATCACGGGCGTGTCGTTTGGCTAGTCTCATAACTTAGAATCGAGGCTTGGGACGCAGGATGCTCAAAAAGTTCTTCTAGCAAGGCCGCAGCGAGCTATCACTTTATAAGGGATGGCTGGGATGATCCCAACTGCGCGCGTCCAACGAGGGCCTTCTGAGGCCGCGCGTTGCGCGAGCACGGGGATCGTTCCAGCCATCCCGCCCCTTTTTCAGCATCCTGCTACAGATTGCGGCTGTCACAGTTCCACACCTGTCCCGACACATCGTTGAGTTGCGCCAGATGCAAGATAGTCGTGGCAACTTCCTCTCGTGACGGTGGCCGGCCCAACGCATGGCCGTTCCAACTATCGCCTACTGGCATGGCCTCTTCAGACAGACCCGTCTTCTGCCAGCCAGGTAAGAGAAGATTCACACGGACGTTACCCGCACCCCACTCTTGGGCTGCAGTGTGCACCAGACCGATGAGACCGGCTTTTGACGCCGCGTAGGCTACTTGTCCTGTTGAGCCATGGAACCCGGCATGCGATCCAATCACGACGATCGACCCGCCGCCGCGAGCGAGGAGGGGTGGGGCCATGGCGCGGAGGCAGTGAAATGTTCCCGTGAGATTCGTGTCCAACACCTCGGCCCAATCTTCTTCACGTTGTCGAAGAAGGAGATGGCTCCCTCCGATTCCGGCATTGCAGACAAACACCGACGGCACAGGTACCTGGCGGCAGAAGGCTTCCACCATCTGTTGCACCGCATGCGACTGGCGAATATCGGCTTCGTAGAGCGCCCCGGTTCCACCGACGGCCACCACTTGCGTGAGCGTGCCCTCGGCCCATGCTTTGTTTCGATGGTAATGTACCCCGACAGACCAGCCGGCCGCCGCAAAAGCCAGGCTGATCGCTCGACCAATCCCTCCGGACGCACCGGTTACAAGCACCGCATGTCTTTGGTTTACCTGGTTCATCTGGTTTCTCTGGTCTATCTGGTTAGTTTAGTTTTTCTGGTTCATCTGGTTAGTTTCGTTCAACCAGACAAACCAAATAAACAAGACAAACCAATTAACGGCCTGGATTATGGGTGGGATATCGCATGAAGGCAAGCCTGCAGGGGCGACATGGATGAGAACCGATCTCCTTCCCTTGCCGCATCCAGGATTCCTATGGTACGGTCACCGCATCGTTCAACGATCAACCAGTGGAGGATTTCGCTCATGCCGCTGAAGACGCCGGGATATCGAAGGGCCCTCATGCTGGGAACTGCTTTGCTGTTCGTCTGGAGCACCTGGTCAGCGCCTCTTGCAGCGGAAAACGCCGGTATCATTGCCCAGTCCGCCGACTATTTCCCCGATCAGATCGGGAACGAATGGCACTATCGTGGCCAGGTTACTGAAGGGCCTCTGGAAACGATTGAGAATAAATTCTTCTCCAACGTGTCCTCGGTCACCGGCACGAAAGACATCAAGGGCATGACGGTCACCGTGTTCCACGATACCAATCCGGGCAACCATGGCCCAATGGATAGTTTCTATCGCCGTGATAGCGTCGGCATCGTCTATTACGGCTCGGAACCGGGCACACCCTTTGAAAAACAGCTCGTGCCCTATCAGATCGTGCGCTTCCCCATGAAGGTCTCGTCGTCTTTCCCGCAATTCAACCGCAAGGAGCTGGATTTTGACACCGACCTGGATCGGGACGGCATCGACGAAAAGGCCGATGCGCAGGGCGATGCCACAGTGCTGGGACAGGAATCGGTCACCGTGCCGGCCGGCACGTTCAAGGATGCCGTGAAGGTGGAAGCGCGCATGCACATGCAGATTCATCTCTCCAGCGCAAAGAGGACGGTCCAGGGAAATGATGTGATGACCGCCTGGTTTGTGAAGGGCGTGGGGTTGGTCAAGTATGTCGAGCGGCAGGAACTTTCGCCATTGGACGACCGGGGCGTGGTTACGGTTATTATGGAAGAACTGGAATCTTACGAGATCAAGCCGCCGAAGGCCTCACTCGGGCGGCGCGAATCCTCGACGGAGGGTCTGCTCGCTGACGACGCGGGTGACCACGAATTGCGTCAGGTACTCTTCACCTCCGGCCTTCGCGCCGACTCCGGAGAGTCGATGGCCCCCAAACGGCTGGCGTCCGACTAACGCGCCGGTGATTGGACGATTCAGATAGAGATTCCCGACATCGAACCGTTGCCGTGCCAGTTCCAGATTGGCC
>JBGPVY010000338.1:0-2247 GCA_041491905.1 Nitrospiraceae bacterium
CCCATGAGATAGCCGGCCGTCACGCCAAGTCCTCGACTCGGACAAGGGTGAGCAGGCCTGATCGTCCGAAGCCGCCTCGTTTGACAGAATCATGGTTCTGCTGCGCTGAGCCGACGACCCAGCAGTTCAGACCGCTACACACGAAGGAGCATGGGGAAATCCAGCATGGGTGGAGTTACATACAGTTGAGGGAGGGACCAGCAATGGAAGCTGAACTCATGACACAAGGTACGCAGATCCAGGAACTCTTGGGGTTGAAGGTACCTGCTGTGGCGATCGCGTTTCGAGACACAGCCCCTGCGGGCATTCCGCGGGTCACCGCTCCTGCACCGGCAGGATGCGGCTATTGGAAGCGGGCAGCTGAGGGTCAGGTGTTCTATACGGAGGCATCGGATCACTATACCTGTCCGGTCGGGGCCCATACCCTCGGTGTGGATCTGCCACCACAGGTTGCGACAGAGCTGAACGGTCTGGTGCAGACCATGGTTGGGATGCAGTACCTCACGATGGCAGAAATTCCGATGATCCCGCGTCGACAGGGAACTTTTCACATAGCCGTCTATGCGCCACTCACGCAGGCCACCTTCACCCCGGACGTGGTGCTTGTCCGCGGCACCGTCAAGCAGCTGATGTTGCTGGCGGAGGCGGCACAGTCTGCGGGTATTGCCGGCGGTGGCGCGACGATGGGACGACCGACCTGCGCCGTGCTGCCGGAATCACTGCAATCGGGACACACGGCCACCAGTTTTGGCTGTATTGGAAACCGCGTTTATACCGGGCTCGGGGATGATGAAGGCTATTACGCCATTCCCGGTGCAAAGGTGGCCGACGTGGTTCGGAAGCTGGCAATCATCACCGAGGCCAATCGCCAGTTGGAAAAGTTTCATCGAGCACGCGCAGGAACCGCAGGATGCTGAAAACGCCCGCCAGCGCCGTTCTCGCATCGTTCAGACCCTCAACGTACCCCAAGGGTACGCCTCAGCCCTTCACTCGCTGCGGCCTTGCTGGACAGCCATTTTGAGCATCCTGTGTAGTATCTTACTGTCCAAGATATGAGACGATTATGCCGAGACTTTTGCTCCTCTTACCGACTGCGACCTATCGAGCAGAAGCCTTTCTCGCTGCGGCCCGCAGTTTACAATTATCCGTGACCATTGGGATGGAGCACGTTCCCGAAGGCCTTCCTGTCACGTCGGGCGGTGTCTTGTTGCTCGATGTTCGACATCCACAGGCTGCCGCGCAGACTGTGGTCGAATTCGCCCGAGATCACCCGATCAATGCGGTAATTGGAGTCGACGATGTGACCGCCGTCGCTGCCGCCGCCGTGGCGGAGGCAGTGGGGTTGCCCAATAATTCTGTCGCGTCCGTCACCGCCGCCAGTAACAAGCGCCAGATGCGCGAGCTACTGTCCGGACAGGGCATTCCCGTACCTCGCCATAAAGTGTTCCCCCTCGATGGTGATCCAAAGAAGTTCACGAAACAAGTCGTCTACCCCTGCGTCGTGAAGCCGCTGATCCTCTCCGCCAGCTGTGGGGTGATTCGCGCCAATGACGAAGAAGAGTTTATGGGTGCGTTCCGTCGGGTGGGCGCACTCCTAACCAATTTGGGTCTGGTGACACGAGACGAGCAGGCCCGTTGGATCCTCGTCGAGGATTTTGTGCCGGGGATTGAAGTCGCATTGGAGGGTTTGCTCACACAGGGAGCGCTTCAGCCCCTGGCGATGTTCGATAAGCCCGATCCGCTCAACGGCCCCTTCTTTGAAGAGACGATCTATATCACGCCGTCACGTCTCTCCTCCGACCTACAACAGAAAGTTGTCGCCTGTGCATCTCGAACAGCCGAGGCGCTCGGTCTACGGGTAGGGCCGGTGCATGGAGAATTTCGTTTGAATGAGAACGGAGTGTGGGTGATTGAGATGGCGGCGCGATCGATCGGTGGGCGCTGTTCCAGAACTCTGGATTTTGCCTCCGGCATGTCGCTCGAAGAGCTGATCCTCCGCCACGCACTGCGGATGCCGCTCCCTCCCCTCACCAGGCAAGAGCAGCCGGCGGGAGTGATGATGCTTCCTATTCCGTACGGCGGCATGCTGCGTGAAGTGCGGGGGCAGGCTGAAGCCAGAGCGGTACCTGGGATTGTAGAACTGACGATCACGGCAGAACCTGGTGACGAACTGGTCCCGCTTCCGGAGGGGACGCGCTACCTGGGGTTTCTTCTCGCACGAGGAGCGACACCGGAGGAGGTGGAGCG
>JBGPVY010000183.1:0-6339 GCA_041491905.1 Nitrospiraceae bacterium
ATCCGAGATGGCGATCTTTCCCGACGTCTATGCCGATATCGGCGACGCCCAAGACTTGGCCTGCGATCTGTCCAGCTTTTCTGCGCACATGACCCAGATGATCCAGTTGCTCGATGAAACGGACCGTCAGCGCAGAAGCGACACGAATGCCGTTCCGCGGCAATGGCTGCTCCTCCTCGATGAACCGGTGACATCGACCGATCCGACAGAAGGAGCGGCCCTTGCCGAAGCATTGCTCTGTCGGCTGGCAACGCTGGGGATGAAAGTCGTTGCGACCACGCACTACGGGTCGCTGAAGGCCTTGGCCCATACGATGCCAGGCTTCGCAAACGCCGCGGTCGGATTTGACGTGGCGACGCTCTCGCCGACCTATCGGCTATTCATGGGGGTGCCCGGTGGGTCGTCCGCGCTTGAGATTGCCGGGCGGCTAGGGATGGACCGGGCCTTGCTGGATGAAGCGCGGCAGAAGCTCCATAAAGATGAGCGGGTCATGGAAACGATGCTGCACGATCTGCAAACCACGCAGCGGCAGTTGGCCGACGATCTGGCCCGGGCTGTCGAGGCCAGACGGGAAGCGGAACAGGCCGAACAACGAGCGAAGATACAGTTGGCTCGCCTGGAAGACAACGAACGGGAAGCACAAAAGGGCCTCAAGCGAAAACTCAGTGAGCAGTTCAGTCGCGCGCGGGCTGAAGTGCAAGCCACGGTGGATGCCGTCAAGGGCGAGCAGAAGTTGATCAAAGCCAAAGCGGCGAAACAACGATTATTCGAGCTTGAGGCGCAGACGAGAGCCGAATTGGCCCCGGCCGGCACGCCGATTCCGCTTGAGCAGTTGGGGGTGGGGGATCAGGTCGAGATCAGCGGGCTCGGCATGACCGGCACAATACTCGAAACGCCACAAGGGAGGAAACGCGTGAGGGTGAAGGTGGGGGAGGGTGAAGTGCTGACCACAGTGGCAAATCTCGTTGGCCTCGCACGAGGGCACACAGCACCATCGCCGTCATTATCCTCGAGTCCTCGCCGGGTCTCGTCAGGCGGCGGGCTAGGTCTCGATGGACAGACGGTCGTGGATGTTCGAGGGAAGGCGGCGGACGAGGCGTTGGATGACGTGGTTGCGGCGCTGGATCGTGCGACGTTGGCTGGCGTGCCGTTTCTGCGCATCATTCATGGCCATGGCACGGGGAAACTCAAAGCATCGTTGCGAGACTATTTGAAAGACTCGCCCTATGTGGCGAAGTTCCGTGCGGGAGATCGGTCAGAAGGCGGAGATGGCGTGACAATTGTGAAGTTGGGCTAAGGAAGAGAGGGAGCAGCCCGATGTCCTTCTTGCTCGCAGACCGCGCACGATGAAAGGGGTGGAATGATACCCGTGCTGATCCCTTGTTCCCAGAGCAGAGGAGGGGATGGAGCCTGATGATCTTCTGTGCTCGCGCAACGCGCGGCCTCAGAAGGCCCTCGTTGGATGCGCGCAGTGAACGACAATCTGGCCTCTCCCTTTTGAAGGGAGACAAGCGGCCTCAGACGGATGCGAGGGAGCAGGCAACTATCCTTCTTGCTCGCAGAGCCCCCACGATGAAACGATGGTCGCTCGATGCGCGCAGTGAAGGACGGTTTGCCTGCTCCCTCTAGTGAAGGTGAAGAGTCAGAAGGTGGTCGTTCGACACGCGCAGCCAACGACAATCTGGCCACTCCCTTTTGACGGGGAACAGGAGACCTCAGAAGATGAGAGGGCAGGCTAGCCCAGCGATTCGACGGCGACACGTAACCGCTCGGTCAGCTTCGCCGCCGCGGCCGGTTCTTCCGGGGCGCGCGCGACTTCGATCGGCTCTCCGACGATGACGCGCAGCCGCGGGAAGCCGATTCTGCTCCGGGATAGGGCCTGTGCCGTGCCGACGAGGCGGACCGGCACAAGTGGTGCTCCTGTGACGAGCGCCATGCGCGCGGCACCCCGGTGCCACACACGATCACCGCGGACAGCGCCCTGCGGGAAAATCGCGACCGCCTGTCCCGCATCGAGCGCCTGCCGCATCCGCGCGAGAGCGAGTTGGTCGCCATGGCCACGCTTAATCCCGATCGCGCCAAGTCCGTCGAGCACCCACGCAAGCAGTCGGGACCGCCAGAGCTCCGCCTTTGCGAGGAAACGCAGTTCCCGCGAGATCGCCGCCCCTAGGACGATCCCATCGAGTACCGAGTCGTGATTCGGAGCAATGACCGCAGGCCCGGTGACAGGGAAGCGATCGGCGCCGACTACCTCGAGTCGATAGACAGTGCGCACCAAGTCGCCGAAGAAACAGCGAACCTGTGCGTAGGTCGGAGCGGAGAACGGTATAAGACCCGCATTTTTGTTCGCCTGACGGCAGGCAAGAGTTTCCAACAATGATTCCATCAGATCTCCTCCTCATCCTTATCTGATGCCATCGAGCGCAACGTTGGCCTATTTGGCCGTCTTGTTTCGGCATATTGCTCTCCAGCGGTTTAAGCTCAGCGACCCGGCCAATGAGGAGCGTGGATTGCAACCATAGCGCATGGCCGGGTTCGCTGTGCAGCGCATAGTTAGGCATCGTCCATGTGTCGATTCTCTTGTTTCCAAGCTCCCCAGGCATAGTAAAAACCCAACGGCGCACTGATGACGCAAATCCATGCCAGGACAGGCCAAGTCGATTCCGCAAACGTCACACCGGCAAGAACGGTATAGATGACCCCCCCCCGATAAAGTAGACATACCAGGGAATCTTGCCCGTTCTGTTCAAAATTGAGTCGGCTCGCGATGTAATGAAGCGCAGGCCAGCAGGTTTCAGAAATTGCATAGACATTGTCAGCCTCCTCCCTCCGGAATGGTGAACCATGTGCTCGCGGGCTGGAGCGCCCGGCTTCCTATGAACGGACGCCTGCCCACCGATTCCGCAGCCATTTCG
Organism: Nitrospiraceae bacterium; assembly: GCA_041491905.1. Classification (GTDB taxonomy): domain Bacteria; phylum Nitrospirota; class Nitrospiria; order Nitrospirales; family Nitrospiraceae; genus Palsa-1315. Next base: position 2,916 of record JBGPVY010000183.1, read on the forward strand.
ATCGTAAGAGCTTGTACCCGAGCCCGGCCAGTAGCAGCAGTCCTATCAGCGGTGCTACCACGGAACGCACAAGCTTCTGATAATCGATCATCTGTACCCGCAAGAGATACTGCGGGCGCCGCATCAGATTCTGCTTCTCCGACGCAATGATTACCCTATACAGGCCTTCGTCCAACCTGACTTCGCCCCTGAGCACTCCGTCCGGGTGGTAGCTCGGACGCACGTCGGCCACAATCTGACCTTCTGCCTCATTGCTCCCGTTCCCCTTCACGACCCGCATTCCGACCGGCTCGTTGCGTAGCGCCGGGTCCACGAGGTCCACCACAAGGAAGGTGTCGCCTTCTTTGGGAATGTCCGTGCAGTATTGATCTTTCAGCTCGTGTTGCGGCTGATAGGCACTGAAATGCACCAGGCTCTCACCTGCCCGGCGCATGCACGGGTCGTCTTCTCCGCTCGCGCCTCCATGTGCAAAGGCTACGCCGGGGTGGCACAGTGCAGCAACAAGAATGAGCACCATAGTGCCTGCTCGTGTCATTTGCTTAATCATGGCCAACCCTCCTGTTTTAGGACCGCGCTAAGCTCTGGTTCATGCTGCCCTCCTCATCACTGCCGACAGTCCCGCTCCTTCATTCTTGTCATCCGCTTCTGTTTGCTCACCGAGGAGACAGGTCCCTCCGGGGTGTGGGGAAGGGCCTATCTACCTCAGCGGGAGACGCCGTGCTGAGTCGCGGCGCCACCAATTCGCCATATATAAAGTGTGCATGAAGGAAGCTTCCTTACACGGTTGTCAACGCCGGGTTAGATGCTGCGGCCTGCGACGTGAGGCGCCGATGTGCAGCTATCACGGGATCGACAATCGCCCCACAGTTGATGCAACGCCATCCGGCATACTCATGGTCACTCGACCCGAGTCCTCCAAGATCTTCAAACTTCTCACGCACCATCAATCCACCACAGCGTGGGCACCTCATCGCATGCCTCCTTCCTTGACTGGATCTTGCGTCTGACACTTCGCATCTTTTCCTCTTTTCTTCCTGCTGGGAGGAGCGAAGGATTGGGGCCTGTTGCGCTCACGCTCATGCCTGTCGTGTTCCCTGGGACTCCTTGCCGACGGGTTGAGGCAAAGGAATCTGTCGCATGGCCTGGGCACCCGCCAAAGCCGCAGCATTCGGCCTTAGCCTTTACTGGCTACCTCAACGGCTAAGGCTGGAGGTAGCCACTTGCCAGTGCCAGGCACATAACAGTTACAGCACCAAGAATAATAAAAATGACGTGCTTCATGGTGTGATCTCCTTTTTGAACAGTAGTATTTGTCATTGGAATCCCCTCCTTTTGTGTGTGGGTCGATTTGGTTATCAGCACTGAACTGCCTTATCCTTCCCTGCCTTTTTCACGGATCATCCACTCCTGTATGTACGGCCAGCAATTGAGGAGCTCGACACCGCCTTTCTCGCAGGCGTTCAGAAATCGAACGATCTCGACGTCCACGAGCGTTACTCCGTTGAGGTCCAGGGCAATCCGCGGTCGAGCGCCTTCCATTTGCGTCTTCAATTCATCCAGATGCTTCGATTGCAGCCGACCGCTCAGGCGAATCATCGTCTTTAGTCTGCGGGTTTCTTTTTCAAACTTTATTGTCATCTGCGACTCCTGCGACCTGGACTGCACAAAAATATTGCAATGAAGAGACCAGTTGTAAGCCATTGACATACTTGCGCTTAGCGTGGATTCGGCTGCCGAAATTTCAGCAATTGCTGAATGATCGGCAGAAGTGGCGGAAGTATCCGGTGAGGTTCCAAGTCCCCGAACCGATTGCGTGGAAGGCGGTGAGAGGGGGCGAAGTCAGAAAATCAGTCTAAACCGAAGCAACGATTCTTGAGAGACTGGCTCTTACGGTTGGCGTGCAAACAACGTTTCGGCCTCTTTATCGTGCGTAGTCGGCTTGTCGAGTCTTGAACCGATTCTTGTTAATTCCCAGGGCCGTGATTTTTGACTCAAGCGTCTGCCTCGGCAGCCCGAGCTTGGCGGCGGCGCCAGTAGGACCACTGACCTGGCCTCCGCAATCCGCCAACGCGGCTTCAATGATTTCCTTTTCATGCTCGGCAAGTGTGGCGCCTAAGGGAACCACTGACCCCGACAGCCTGTGCCCTTCCGGTTTCAGCCAGGTCTCGTCGACGGAAAATGTTTCGCTATCGCACAGCACGATAGCCCGCTGGATGACATTCTGCAGCTCGCGAATGTTGCCGGGCCAGTCGTAGGCCTGAAACAGCTCCAGGGTCTCTTTCTGGATGTTCCTAATCTTTTTCCCGGCCTTCTTTGCATAGCGTTCAACCAGGTATGTGACGAGTAACGGAATATCGTCCATCCGTTCGCGCAGCGAGGGGACCTGTATTGGAAAGACGTTCAGTCTGTAGAAGAGATCCTGGCGAAATGTGCCTGCCGCCATGGCAGCCTTCAGGTCGCGGTTCGTGGCGGCCAGCACGCGCACGTCCATGGAAATCGATTGACTGCCGCCGACACGTTCAATTTCCCTCTCTTGGAGCACTCTCAACAGACCGATTTGGGTCTCGGCCGGCAGGTCCCCGATCTCGTCAAGGAAGATCGTCCCGCCATCGGCCAGCTCAAATCGTCCCAGACGCCTTTGCAGCGCGCCCGTGAACGCGCCTTTCTCGTGTCCAAACAGTTCAGAGGCAATGAGCGACGCAGGGATCGCCGCGCAATTGACGGTAATAAACGCCCGGGACGACCGTTTCGAGCGCTTGTGAATGGCCCGAGCGATCAGCTCCTTGCCCGTCCCGGTTTCACCCAGAATGAGCACCGTGGAATCCGACGGCGCCACTTTGGTGACTTGCGTCAATATTTTGCGGATGGCTTCCGACGAACCAACGATTTCTTCAAACATCGACGAGTGATCGATCTCTTCGCGCAACGCCAAGTTCTCTTTTTGAATCCTCTCTTCGTCCCGTTTGCGATCGTCGATGTCGGTTCCCGTCGAGTACCAGCGAATGATTCGTCCCTCTTCGTCCCGCAATGGGTTATAGCGGATAAGAAACCACCGGTGCTGCCCGTCCTTGCGGCGAGCTCGTAGCTCAAGTTCAAACGGGGTTCCGCGTTCTAGCCCATGCTGGCGCTCGTCCTGTGATCTCTTCAAATCATCGGGATGAACGAGTCGTGCGCGAAAGTCACCCGTCATGACGTCTTCGATGCTCAGGCCGCTATATTCGAGCATTGCTCGATTCGCATACAGAATGTTTCCATCGGGTCCGTGGACAGCAATGCGTTGATCGATGGCGTCGGTGATGCGCCGCAGCTCCCTTTCGTCTTGACGGAGCTTCTCCTCCGCGCGCTTACGGTCTTCGATCTCCGTCCGTGTCCCATACCACCGGATGATGTGTCCCTGTTCATCCCGCGACGGGCTGACACGGAT
>JBGPVY010000331.1:0-2703 GCA_041491905.1 Nitrospiraceae bacterium
ACCGGCCCGCCCGGTTCGGTCATGCGCCAGGGGTCGAGCAGTTCGGTGAGCCGCTTTTCCGGGAGGACTTTTTGTTCTTTGGCCATCTGGCGCACGGTCTTGCCTGACTTGTAGGCATCCTTGGCGAGTTGCGCTGCGGCTTCGTAGCCGATCTCCGGAGCCAGGGCAGTGCACATGGCCAGACTTTCCTCGATCAAGCTCCGGCAGTGTTCGTCGTTGGCTTTGATGCCGTCGATACACTTGATCGCGAAGTTGGTTGAGGCTGTCGAGAGGAGTTCAATGGATTGTAATAGGTTATAGGCCATGACCGGCAGCATGACGATGAGTTCGAAATTGGCCGCCTGCCCTCCCACTGTGACCGTCACATCGTTTCCGATGACCTGAGCGCAGACCATCGTCACCGATTCGGCAATGACCGGGTTTACTTTGCCCGGCATGATGGACGAACCTGGTTGTGTCTCCGGCAGATTGATCTCCCCGAGCCCACAGCGCGGGCCTGAGCCGAGCCAGCGAATGTCGTTGGCGATCTTCATGAGGCTTACGGCAATGGTCTTCAGCTCCCCGCTCGCTTCGACCAACGAATCCTGAGTAGACTGCGCTTCAAAGTGATTCTTCGCTTCAGTAAATGTGCAGCCGGTCTCTTTCGAGATGATGGCCAGCACCTTGGCTGAAAACTTCGGATGGCAATTGAGCCCTGTGCCGACCGCTGTGCCGCCGAGCGCGACTTCGCTCAGAGCTTCTTGTGCGCGCTTGATTCGTTGAATGCCTAATTCGATCTGCCTCGCGTAACCGCCGAATTCCTGACCCAGTCGCACAGGCGTCGCATCCTGCAAATGGGTGCGACCGATCTTGACGATCTTGTCGAACTCTTTGGCTTTGCGAGCGAGCGCTGTCTGCAAGCAGGTGAGTGCCGGAATGAGTTGTTGTTGCATCATCTCTCCGGCGGCAATGTGAATCGCCGTGGGAATCACGTCGTTGCTGGATTGGCCCAGATTGACGTGATCGTTTGGATGCACCAACTTGCTGCCTCGCGCTCCGCCTAACAGCTCGGTGGCACGATTGGAGATCACCTCGTTGGTATTCATGTTGGTTGAGGTGCCTGAGCCGGTTTGGAAAATGTCTACGGGGAATTCGGCGTCGAGCTTGCCCTCGACCACTTCGGTCGCTGCCTTGTTAATCGCATCCGCTGGTTGCTTGTCGAGGAGGCCCAGCGACTGATTGACTGTCGCGGCAGCACGTTTGATCATCCCCATCGCCCGTATCATGGCGCGGGGGAATCGCAACGAGCTGATCGGGAAGTTCTCGATGGCGCGGGCGGTTTGCACACCATAATAGGCAGTGGCCGGTACGGCCAGCTCGCCCATCGTATCGCGTTCAACTCTGGTGCCTGGTGATGACGTGGTCGAGGCTCCTGTCGATACTTTGTGCTTTTTCTTCATGCATTCTACTCCGGTGTAAGAGGCCAAAAGTATTGCGGGCGCCATGATAAACTCAGCTCCCCTACTTGCACAAGGGTATTGGTTGATGGACAGGTCGCCTATTGTTGTTGACGCGTTTGCTGGTGCGAAAGGAGAAGAGACTCCCCGAGCCTTCAGCCATGAAGGAAGCCGGCGGACAGTGACCGAGATTGTGACTCGCTGGTATACCGAGGCTCACTGTTATTTCCGTGTTCAAGCGGACGACGGACATCGTTATGTGTTGCGCTACGATCTGGACAATCTAATCTGGGAACTCGTGATGGGCGAGACATCTGACGATGGGACGTAAGGGGCAAAAAGAAGAGGCCCGCCGGAGCGGGCCTCTGTTCAGACTGGATGTTGCGGTTGTCGATTAGCCGACCGTGACTTCGATCGCTTTCGGCTTTGCCTTCTCGGACTTGGGCAGGTGAAGATTCAGGACACCATCCTTGAATTCTGCCTTCACCTTCTCCTCATCGACGAGATCGGGCAATGTGAAGCTACGGACGAAGCTGCCATAAGAGCGCTCTACCCGATGGTACTTTTTGCCCTTCTCTTCCTTTTCCTGCATGCGCTCGCCTTGAATCGTGAGGACGCCGTCTTCTACCGTCACCTTCACATCCTCTTTCTTCACGTCAGGGATCTCCGCCTTGATCTGGTAGTCCCCATCCGTTTCACTGACGTCCACGGATGGCACCCAGTCGGCGACAACCATCGTCTCCTTGCCGTTCGTTCGAGGCAGAGCTGGACGGCTAATCATCCGATTCAATCGATCCGACATGTCTTCGAGTTCACGAAACGGATCCCACCGTACGAGTGTCATGCTAGACCTCCTTCTCATTGTTGTTCGCTATCGTTTCGAGGCGCGCGCCGATTCGCCTGTCTGAGGTGATAGATAATTCGGGCTGCCGCGGAGTCAAGGGGGCTGGGCCACTGTTGGAGATGGGCGCTACAAGAGAGGGCTTAGTAGGATGCTCACAAAGTTTGTCCAGCAAGGCCGCAGCGAGTGAAGGCCCGAGGAGGTACATACCGCACTTCGTGTGGGCCGTTCGCCCTTGCAATGGTTCTTGGCGAACGGAAAATCCCCTCCAGTGTTTCCGATCTCCGAGAAGCTCCTCCTCAACGTTGAGGGTCTGAACGATGCGAGAACGATGCTGGCGGACTTTTTCAGCATCCTGTTACCGTTGTTCGATGGGCACATAGGGCCGGCCATGCTCACCGGAATAAATCTGGTCCGGACGGAACA
>JBGPVY010000129.1:0-7842 GCA_041491905.1 Nitrospiraceae bacterium
AATGGATCGGAGGACGCAGGCTCGCTCAAGGTCATCCTTGGCAAGCCGACCCTGTAAACGTTCTCGGTAAAGTTTTGCTCTGGTCACCAGGGCGTCAGCATTGGTGGGGTCGATCCGAATAACAGTGGACAGATCTTCAATCGCCTGTTCCGGCTGATTCAGCTTGAGATAGATTTCGCTCCGCAGTGCATACGCCTCTTTTTGATAGGGGATCCAACTTTCAGGCGTTTGGGCGTTGAGAAGTTTCTTCAGCGTCGCCAACGCGTGATGCCAAGATTTGGTGTTCGCCTGACGGCGGGCTTGAGTCGTGTATACGTCGATGAGGCGCTGGCGAGCGATATCAGCAAACGGATCGAGCTCAAGAACTTGCTCGTAGGCAGCGGCAGCCTCGTCCCATTGTTTCAGCCACGTGAGTACGTCCCCTTTCCCAATCCATGCCCATACATTCTTGTCGTCGAGTGTGATGGCGCGATCGAAGTCTATCCTGGCTTTGTCCAGATAGTCCGCATAGCCCAATGCCTGAGCCTGTTGGGAAAAAGCCAGTGAGACGAGTCGGAGATAGGTTTGCCCTCGCACAATTAATGGATCGACGTAGCGATCGTCAAGGGTGGCGGCGTCGGTGCTGATCTGGATCTTGTCCCGCAGATTCGATGTGTGGAGAGCAGTCTCGAGTATCGCGCGTGCCCGTTGGTGTGAGGCGGACTTCCCGTCCGGATCGATTGCCAGCATTCGGACGCCGATCGGCTGCTGTTGAAGCTCTTGCAGTTGCGAGCGCAATTGGTGATTTTCCTGCTGGAGCTGGTGAAAGTGTTGCGCGAGTTGCTGGTCGGATTGAAGTCGGCGTATCGCCTCCGCCAGACTACTTACATTGACCGTGGCACGAATGCGTACGAAGAAGACGGGACGATCCAGCTCGAAGGAGCGCCTGGATTCGAGGATTTCCGTTTCCGTGACAGCGGCGGCAATCGTTCTGATTTCCAGTGAACTGGTTTGGGTGCTTCTCCCGCCAGATTCTTTTTCCACATCGTGGAATGTAGTTTCGAGATAGACGCCCGCTTCTTCCACCGCTTTGCGCTGGGCTCGTTGGAGGACTTTTTCTTCTGCGCCGGCTAAGGTGTCGCCGTCGGCCATGACATATTGGCCATCGGCGATGACGGTTTTCGTGGAGGCGCTGAACACAGGGGTTCCCCATAGAAAGAGCGCGAAAAGGGCGGGATAGAACAATCGCCAGTACAGATCCATTCGGATAACTATACCGCGCGATGGCTGAAGGGGCAATGCAACCGGAGCGGGGCAAATGGAGTAAGGGCTGAAGGAGTGGAGCGACAGGCCTTCAGCTACCGTACTTTCGGAAAGACTTGAAAAAATGGGTGGACGTCGACCCGTTCAAATACACCGTGGATGGTATAGGGGTCTTCGCGAGCAAACCGTTGCGCGTCTTCCAGCGAGTCCGCTTCGATGACGATAAGACTCCCTGTCTTATCCGTGAGCGGACCGGCTAGCACGACCCGGCCTTGCGCATCGAGGGGTTCCATCTTGGCGAGATGCGCCGGGCGATAGATTTTTCGCTTGGCCTCTCCGTCGGGACCGTCGAATCCGAGTATGACAAATTTCATAAATGTCTCGAGGGTTGAGAATTAGGAATCTGACCTCAGGCTAAGTCCTCTAGCGGGCAGCGATCTTTATAGCCGGTGGTCGTTTCATGCCACCAGCGAACTTCTTGTTCTCCGAGCTTCCAGCATAGATAGACCACTCGGCCGTCACGAAGATGGGGAAAGTCACAGAGGCCGATATCCAGATCCTTCACCAGGATGCCGAGTTCCTGAATCGCCTGAAGATTCGTACTGACTTGTTGAAGACCCAAGATGTAGAGGTGTCCAACGGTACTGCCCCCGCCATATTCGGCCTGGGCGCTGGCTTTCTTGATATCTTCTTTCGTGCGTGACAAGACGGCCTTGGCTTGCTGAATCGATGTCAAGTTGGAATTGAGCTGAGGGATGAGGCGATTGGCCTCGGACAATGTAAATATTCGCTCGTGCTGTCCGTGTTCGTCGTCGTGTGCCATGGTGTGCCCCCGCGAAGCGTCTCATTTAGCACACCACTGTTTTGCGCTGCAACCGCAGGCGTCGGAGTAGTGCTGTTGTCAAGAAGAGACGGGGCCGGCTGGACTAGCTCAGCGTGAAGTGGGTAGCATGAAAAAAGAGATATCCCTGTTGACAAGGAACCGCGCTCGCGTTATTATCCACTTACTATCTCAGCTCGATTCAAAGTTATCTCCACACACAAGACTTCCGGGGCGCATCTCGACGCAAGTTACAATTGCTCAGGGAACAGAGGCGAGTCAGCTCGGCATGAGTTCCGGCCTGCAACAATATCCGCAACCATGAGACAGAGTCGTACCCTGATAGCGACGAGCGAAAACAGGTAAGTCCCTCACGGATCACCCTCTTTTAGCTGATATACACGACACAATCACCAACACATTACCATACCATTGCCATTCAGTCCGTGGACAATTTCCCATGGTTCACCACGTGCGATCGCTGCCGATAACGACGCAGCCGAGGGCTTGAGAGGATACTCATGGCACAAACGAAGGGGGAAGTTATGCATCTCGCGGAGCTGAAGCAGAAATCCATCGCCGATCTCAACGAGGTTGCGCGCGATCTGAAGATTGATGGCGCACCCAATCTGCGAAAGCAGGAATTGATATTCGCGATTCTACAGGCGCAGACGGCGAACAACGGCGTGGTCTTCGGCGAAGGCGTGCTCGAAACGCTCCCTGATGGGTTCGGATTTCTGCGCGCTCCCGATTCGAACTATCTCCCTGGTCCCGACGACATCTATATCTCGCCTTCTCAAATCCGGCGTTTCAATCTGCGCACCGGCGACATTGTGTCCGGGCAGATCCGGCCGCCGAAGGAGAGCGAGCGGTATTTTGCGTTGCTCAAAGTCGAGAAGGTCAATTACGAAGATCCCGAAGTGTCTCGCGACAAAATCCTCTTCGATAACCTGACACCACTCTATCCGGAAGAGCGTCTGGTCCTCGAGTTCGACCGTGAAGAATATTGCACCCGCGTGATGGATCTCACGACCCCGATCGGCAAAGGCCAGCGCGGGTTGATCGTCGCGGCTCCACGAACCGGAAAAACGATGTTGCTGCAGGCCATCGCTCGGGCCATTCTTAAAAACCACAAGGAAGTAACCTTAATCGTGCTGCTCATCGACGAGCGGCCGGAAGAAGTCACCGACTGGCAGCGGCAGGTGAAGGCCGAAGTCATCAGCTCCACCTTCGATGAGCCGGCCCAGCGCCATGCTCAGGTGGCTGAAATGGTGCTCGAAAAGGCCAAGCGACTGGTCGAACATAAGAAAGATGTCGTAGTGCTGCTGGACAGCATTACTCGCCTGGCGCGTGCCTACAATACAATTGCGCCGCCAAGCGGCAAGGTGTTGTCGGGAGGATTGGACTCGAACGCGCTCCAGCGTCCGAAGCGGTTCTTCGGGGCGGCCCGCAACATCGAAAACGGCGGCAGTCTCACCATCATGGCGACAGCTCTTGTCGACACCGGTAGCCGGATGGATGATGTTATTTTTGAAGAGTTCAAAGGGACCGGCAACATGGAAGTCCATCTCGATCGCCGTCTGGCCGACAAGCGGCTCTTCCCGGCCATCGATATCAGCCAGTCCGGGACGAGAAAAGAAGAATTGTTGGTGGATAAGGATCGTCTTAACAAGATGTGGATTCTGCGCAAGGTGTTGAGCCCGCTTGGGACGATGGAAGCCATGGAATTTCTGATGGACAAGCTGCATGGCACCAAGACCAATCAGGAATTCCTGCAGTCGATGAATCGATAATATCCGACTTGTATCTGGTCGCTGAGACGGGGTACAGTGGCGGGCCTTCGAATGGGCGGAGGCTGATGAGTGTGACGTCAGGGGAGTGTGAATTATGAAGAAGGGGATTCATCCCGTGTATCGGGAAGTTGCGGTGCATTGCGCCTGCGGCAACAAATATAAGACCCGATCGACGGGTGGCGATATCAATGTCGATATTTGTTCAAACTGTCATCCGTTTTTTACGGGGACGCAGAAGATCATTGATACCGAAGGGCGCGTTGAACGGTTTAAGAAGAAGTACGCGAAGAAAGGCAAGTAGCTCGAGAAGAGGCCATACGGGGACCCTGCTTCGCTGAGGGGCAGGGTCTCTTTGTTTTTGTGCGGCCAGGGCTGCTAGGGGCTGAGAGCGAATCAGGGGGAACCGGGGCCATGGAAGCAGTCTTACTAAAGAAATGGGAAGTATTGGCAGCTCGCTATGATGAGTTGACGAATCAGCTCATGGACCCGTCTATGATGAGCCAACCCGCGCAGCTACACAAAGTAAATAAGGAGCGGACGGATATCGAGCCGGCGGCCAAGCTTCTTGCAACCTATCGAGACAACGCAAGGCAGTTGGAGGAAGCCGTTCAAATTCTTGCAGATCCTACGGCCGGGGCCGAGTTTCATAAGATGGCAATGGAGGAGAGCGCCACGCTCGAACGTCAGCAGCGTGAGATCGAACAGCAGGCCCAAGATCTACTCATTCCCAAAGACCTGCGAGACGAGAAGAGCCTGCTCCTCGAAATCCGCGCCGGGACCGGCGGCGACGAAGCGGCGCTTTTTGCCGGAGCATTGTTCCGCATGTACAGCAAGTATGCCGAAATCAAAGGGTTCAAGGTCGATGTGGTCGAAGCCACAGAAACTGGGCCCGGGGGCTATAAGGGGGTCGTCGCGCTTATTGAAGGCAAGGGCGCCTACAGTCACTTCAAGTTCGAGGCCGGGGTCCACCGTGTACAGCGTGTCCCCGTCACCGAGGCCAGTGGCCGGATTCATACGTCGACCGTCACCGTTGCGGTCATGCCTGAGGTGGACGAGGTGGATGTGCACATTGATCCCATGGATCTCCGGATCGACACCTTCTGTTCATCCGGCGCCGGAGGCCAGAGCGTCAATACGACCAAATCGGCGGTGCGGATCACCCATATTCCGACCGGTGTGGTGGTGAGTTGCCAGGACGAACGGTCGCAGCTGAAGAATCGCAACAAGGCGATGCGGACCCTGCGGGCCAGAATCGTTGAGGCGGAGCGGGAGAAGCAAGAAGCGGAAATCGCACAGAATCGCAAGGCTCAGGTGGGCACGGGCGAGCGAAGCGAGAAGATTCGCACCTACAACTTCCCGCAGAATCGGGTGACGGATCATCGCGCCGGGGTGACGTTGCATAAGTTGGAACAGGTGCTTGAAGGGGATCTCGACGAACTCGTCCAGGCTTTGAAGGCGCAGCGTCAGCAAGAAGCGGGAGCTGCTTAACATGGATGCGGTTGCCCCTATCCCGCAGTCAGCAGACCAAGCGACGCTCGGTGAGGTGATCACCGAGGCGCAGCGGATGCTGGAACAGGTCGGCATCGAGTGTGCGGGGCAGGAAGCGTTTTGGATCGTGGAGCACATGCTTCGTCTTCCCGCACATCATGTTGTCGCCGATCGAGACCGACTGCTGTCTCACGCCGAGCGGCTGGCTGTGAGAAGGCTGGTCGAGCGGCGGGTTGGTCGTGAGCCCTTGCAATATATTCTGGGAACCCAGGAGTTTTGTGGATTGGAGTTTAACGTGAATCCGGCGGTGCTCATTCCGAGGCCGGAGACTGAGTTGCTGGTGGAGTATGTCGCGCAACGGATTTCCGCCGAGCGACAGGCTACCATCGTCGATGCCTGTACCGGATCCGGGTGCATTGCCGTGGCGATTGCGCGGCTGAGACCTCGCGCGCGGGTGATCGCAACCGATCTATCGAACCCCTCGCTCGATGTCGCCAGACAGAACGCCACGCGCCATGAGGTAGGTGAGCGCATCACATGGTTGGAAGGCGACTTGCTGGGGCCATTGGAGGAGCGGGAGTTGGAGGGGCGCATTAACGTCATCGTCTCGAATCCTCCCTATATTGCGGAGGCCGATTGGGCGATGCTTCAGCCTGAAGTGCGGCTGTTCGAACCGCGAGGTGCGCTGGTGGCAGGGCCTCAGGGGACGGAGTTGCACGAACGGTTGTTGCAGGAGGCCGGTCGATACCTGTCTCCCGGCGGTGCACTGATCATGGAAATTGGTGCCGGCCAGGCTCGTGCGATGCGCTGGATTGTCGACCAGATATCCGGGTACAGATTCCACCAACTGGTCTACGACGCGGCGGGGCTTGAGCGTGTGGTGATTGTGGAGCGAGTCGGAACGTAGGGGCGGAGACGATGGATCGTATAGTTATCACCGGTGGTATACCGCTTCGAGGGGAGGTCCAGGTCGGCGGGGCGAAGAATGCCACGTTGCCGATCTTAGCCTCCACCATTCTTGGCGGCGGCGAGTGCGTCATTAGTAACGTGCCTCGCGTGGTGGACGTCCTCACCATGGGCAAGTTGTTGGGCATCTTGGGCGCGAAGGTTCACCATGAGGGGAATCGCGCGCTCATTAACGCCGAGGTGATCACTTCGACCCAGGCTCCGTACGATCTTGTGAACACCATGCGGGCCTCCGTGCTTGTGTTGGGGCCGTTGCTGGCGCGATGGGGAGAAGCCACAGTGTCGATGCCAGGTGGCTGCGCGATTGGGTCACGGCCCGTCAATCTCCATCTGGCCGGACTGGCTAAAATGGGTGCGGAAGTTTCGATGGAACACGGGTATATTCGCGCCAAAGCGAAGCGGCTGACGGGGGCACAAATCTACTGCGACACGCCGACGGTCACCGGAACAGAAAATCTGATGATGGCCGCGTCGCTCGCCCAGGGTACCACGGTCATTGAAAACGCCGCGAAGGAACCGGAGATCGTAGACCTCGCGAATTTTCTCGTGAAGCGAGGGGCTCGCATCGCAGGTGCCGGGTCGGATGTCATCACGATCGAAGGTGTCCGTGAGTTGCATGGCAGCGAACACGATGTCATTCCAGATCGCATCGAAACAGGAACGTATCTGGTGGCCGGGGCCATTACGCGGGGAGCGGTGACGCTCAATCGATGCCGTCCGAATCACTTGGATGCATTGCTGATGAAGCTGCGGGAAGCCGGCGTCGAGATGCAGGTGGAGAAGGAACGGATTCATCTCAACGCGGCAGCGCGACTCAAAGGGATCGACATTCGGACGTTGCCGTATCCCGGGTTTCCCACCGACATGCAGGCGCAGATGGTAGCCTTGATGACGGCCGCCGAGGGCACGAGTGTGATTACGGAGACGGTGTTCGAAAGCCGCTTCATGCATGTCGAGGAGTTGCGACGGATGGGTGCTGAGATCAAGGTCGAAGGCAATCGCGCGGTGGTGACCGGACCGACCAGGTTGGCCGGGGCTCCGGTGATGGCGTCCGATCTTCGTGCGAGCGCAGGATTGGTCTTGGCTGGTCTTGCGGCGCAAGGCACGACGGAGATTCTCCGCGTCTACCATCTGGATCGTGGCTATGAGCGGATGGAGGAAAAACTGCGTGGGTTGGGTGCGACGATCACCCGTCACAAAGAGGGAGCGGCTCCGGCCGGGACTCGCTGACATCATGCTGACGATTGCCTTGTCGAAGGGGAAAATGTTGGATCCCACGCTGGACGTCTTTCGCCGGGCGGGATATGCGCTGGGCAGCCTTTCCACCGAAAGTCGCCGGCTGGTGTTCCCCTGTCCGGAGATCGGAATGACCTTCCTGATCGTGCGGCCGACTGATGTGCCGACCTATGTCGAATATGGCGCGGCGGATGTCGGGATTGTCGGGAAAGACGTCTTGATGGAGCAGGACAGCGACGTATATGAGCCATTGGATTTAGGGTTCGGAGCGTGTAGAATCGCCGTCGCTGCGCTCAA
>JBGPVY010000049.1:0-15511 GCA_041491905.1 Nitrospiraceae bacterium
CTTCCACCCCGCCGTACGGTTTCATGGCGAGGGTGCTCCGCAACCAACACGCCCATTTTCCGCAGCAGTGCTTTGCTGTATGACCGTATGTATTCAATGATCTGCTTCATTGAATGCCCTCCACCGTCACAAGGACCTTTGTCGTCCCCGACTTCCGAATTGTCGGCACCCCGTGGTTGAGACGTTAGAATACATCGTCACCGTTATTGTGTAGAAGCCAAAAGCCGGCCATAGAACTCCATAGACTATGCTCCTCATTCCCTCACATGCCCCGCATGGCGGCGCCTTCCGGCGGAATGGATGATAGAGTGTCCATTGTTGACCGATCGTTCCAATATGAGCTACCATGCCGACCGTTTAGGAATACAGGAGAGCCCAGATGCCCCGCCCAAAGGAATTCAACCCAGACGACGCGATCGAGAAGGCCATGCAGGTCTTCTGGCACAAGGGCTATGAAGCCACGTCGATGGAAGATTTGCTGAGCGCGATGGATCTGAATCGCGGCTCGCTCTATGACACGTTCGGCGATAAGCGCCAACTGTTCCTGAAAGTGATGGACCGGTACTGCACCACCTTCGTCGGTTCGAAGTTTTCCTTCCTCGACCAACCGGGCCCGGCACTCCCGACCCTGCGTCAATTCATCAATGGCATGATCGAGGGCGGCCTGGCCGATCCGCAGCGCCGGGGGTGCCTGATCGCCAACACAGTTATGGAACTGTCGCCGCACGAGAAAGAGATCGCGGGCATGGTCAGCCAGGCCCTAAAGATGGTTGAAGACACATTCTTCAACGTCTTGGCCCGCGCGAAGCAGCAGGGTGAATTGAAGAATGATAAAGATCCGCGTGCGCTGGCGCGCTTTCTCACGACGATGATGCAAGGAACCATTGTGATGATCAAAGCCGGAGCATCGGCCGACGTAGTGAAGCAGACAGTGGAGACTGCGCTCTCGATCTTGGCCTGAACCGATCTCTTTTTTTGACCTATTATGGAACGCTCGTTCCACATTTGAAGGTACAGAGGCCATCCAAGAGAGGAGAGGCCGTATGATATGTCAACGTTGCGATGGGCTTATGGTTCGAGAGCGGTATGATGATCTTGAATTGGGCTCTGCGGAATATGAGATCTCCGCCTGGCGCTGTCTCAACTGTGGCGCGATCGTCGATCCTGTGATCGCGGCTCATCATCAAACCACTCACAAGACCGAGCCAGATCAGTTGTGGCGACAACGGCTGAAGGAACTTGTGATAGCTGCATAAGAGACTCGTCACCATTCACTGCGTCACGGAGATATGAAGTGAGACATGCTCAACACAATTCTTTCAAGGAGGGTGCACCCATGAGACTCGACAATAAAGGTGCCATTGTCACGGGCGGAGGGACCGGCATTGGAGAAGCGATTGCGAAAGTCTTTGCGCGGGAAGGTGCAAAGGTCGCGATCACGGGTCGGCGGAAGGAGGAATTGGAGCGGGTCGTCAAAGACATTGAGCAACATGGCGGCCATGCACTGGCGCTTCAGGGAAGCGTGACAAATGAACCGAATGTACGGGAAGGAATAGAGGCTACGATCCGAACATTTGGCCGTCTCGACATCCTCGTGAACAACGCAGGCAACTTGTTTTATGCCGGTCCACTCCATGAGACGACGGATTAAATTTGGGACGACACATTTGACCTGTTTATGAAAGGCCCATTCCGGTTCATTCGAGCGGCGATCCCGCACATGCTGAAACAAGGCGGAGGCTCAATCCTTAATATTTCGACGGTGGGCGCGCTCAAGGCCATCCCGAACTTTCAGGCCCATGCCTATCAGGCAGCCAAAGCCGGTGTCGTGATGCTGACGAAGACCGTGGCCATGCACTATGCCAAACAGCACATCAGGTGTAACTGTCTCTGCCCAGCCGGAGTTATTACCCCAGGGACTGCGAGCATATTGGAGGATCCTCAGACCAAGGCTTGGTTCGAAGGGATTCATCCAATGGGTCGCTTGGGGCAGCCGGAGGAAGTAGCAGAAGCTGCGATCTATTTTGCATCCGATGAGTCACGCTGGACGACCGGCAGCATTCTGCCTATCGACGTGGGAATGATGGCAGGATGAGTGCGCAGGAGACGCGCCAAGAAGATGTTCGACTTTCACCGTCAACGTATGGACGTCGAGATCAGAACAGACTGGCCAACACCACCATAAGAAAGAGGAGGAGGCATCATGACGACAATGGAGATCGGCAAGGAACTAGTCGCCCTGTGCAAACAGGGTAAGAATCAGGAGGCGATCGATCGATTCTACTCCCCGAATATCGAGAGCGTCGAACCCGTCGCTATGCCGGGCATGGAACAGACCCAGAGGGGGATCGCGAAGATCAAAGGCAAGAATCAATGGTGGGTGGATAACCACGAAGTCCATGGGAACGTAGCCGAAGGACCGTTCCCCCATGGCGACCGCTTCATCGTGCGATTCAAGTATGACGTCACTCCCAAGCATATGGGAAAACGTATAACCATGGACGAAACAGGTCTCTACACGGTTCAAAACGGGAAAATTGTGAAGGAGGAGTTCTTCTACTCGATGTCTGCGCCGGAGGCTGGGCCACATTGACCTGGGTTGGAGAAAGTGCTTGACTACAAATCGTACCGCTTACCTAAGGAGGTCTCCCATGAAATGGTTCATCACCCTTTCTCTCATCCTGTACGCTGTCGCAGTGCCGCTCCAACGAGTGCAGGCTGATAACTCGACAGCTCCCGACTTCGGCCCCCTGGCTTCGCTCATTGGCGAATGGCAAGGCAAGGACCCGGAGGGGAAACCGATGAACGCGTCATATCAGTGGACCGGCGGCGGCACGAGTCTGGTGGAAACAATGACGAAGGCTCAGAAGCCGGTGATGATGACGATGTACCATGCCGACAAGGGCAGCCTTATGCTGACTCATTACTGTAAGCTCGGCAACCAGCCGCGTATGCGCGCCGATATGCCTAAGGGCGACGCCAAGACTCTGGCCTTCAACTTCGTCGACATCACAAATCTCGCTAACCCGACGGACGCGCACATGCGCAAAGTATCGTTCACCTTCCAGGATCAGGATCATTTCACCCAGGAATGGATGCTCAGCAAGGATGGGAAAGAACTGCCGCATCGGTTTGAATATTCTCGTGTGAAGTAGAGACCCTGTCATTCACCCCAATCATAAAGGAGGAGAAGATCATGGCGACCAAACAATATAAGCAACTGGGATGTCTGGATGTTGACCCCAAAGCCGGCTGCGCTTTCCAGGTGCGGGCCGAAACGGAAGCGGAGATGTTGCAACAAGTGGCCCTGCACGCGAAGCAGTGCCATAAGTTGGAAGCACTGCCTCCAGAGATGGCGGCCAAAGTGAAGGCGGCGATCAAGACCGTGACCGTCACGGTCTAAATAGACATCTTGATACGGGTGAGACGCTTCCCCTGTGCTCATCAGCACGGGGGAAGTATCTTCTCGGCAGTCTGAGAAGAAGCGAAGTTGCCACTGCAAGCATGATCCATCAGAAATTACGGTTCAATGCGTCGCCGCATGAACTGTTCGCGATCTATCTTGACTCGCACAAACACGGAGCAGCGATCGACGACAAGGTGACCATCAGCCGGAAAATCGGCAGCCGGTTCACGGCGTTCGGCGGGATGGTGCAGGGTCGGACTCTGATGATTGTTCCGAACCGGATGATTGTGCAGTCCTGGCGCGGCAACAGTTGGAGAAAAAGCGATACAGACTCAATTCTGATCTTGTTGTTCAGCAAGGCAGGTCGAGGAGGACAGATCGAGTTGATTCAGGCGAATGTGCCGAGTCACACTCATACCCGCATCAAAAATGGCTGGCCCACGCATTATTGGACTGCGTGGAAAACATATCTCAAGAATCGCCGGCCACGATAACAGGAGGTTCCCATGCAACGCATGATTGGCTTATTCGCTCTCTTCGTGGCGCTGATCGGACTCAGCGGCTGCAGCTATCTCTTCTATCCCCGCGCAGGCGACTACGCGACACAAGCAAAAGGTGCGAGCGGGGTTGAGACGTTGCTCAACCTCACTACTATGATGGAGGCAACGGCTGGCAAGGCCAAGGGCGGGAAAGGCGTCGATATCGCCTTCGACGATCTGCACAATCAGTTCCATGCGCTCAATGATGCGTTCTGCGGTGTGACGGACGCGCAGGCCAATACACCGGCCTACGACTTGGCCGTGACGCACAAGAAGGAATTGACGGCTATTTTTAAGCGACTGTGGAAATTCAAGGCCGATCAGCCGCAACGCGACCTGCATCTTGATCTCTTAAGCGTCGAGTTGAAGGAACTGCGCGAGTCGCTGCAGACAATCAAGTAACCCCTTACAAGGGAGAGCATCGATGCCGAGATCGAGGAAGGCGACTTCATCGCAACTTACCACCGGCTCTGTGGCGCTGCTGATCGGCACACGCAAGGGTGCGTTCATCTTGCGCAGTGACCGATCGCGCCGCACGTGGAAATTGTCTGCCCCTATGTTCCTGGGCCACATCGTACATCATGTGGTGCTGGATCCGCGGGATCGACGCACGATGCTCATGGCCTGTCGCACGGGGCATCTGGGGCCGACGGTGTTCCGGTCCACGGACTTCGGCAAGACGTGGAAGGAAGCGAAGACTCCGCCGGCTTTCCCCAAGGTCCCCGAGGGACAACAAGGACGCGCCGTTGATCATGTCTTCTGGTTGACACCGGGACACATGAGCCAACCAGGCACATGGTACGCCGGTACCTCGCCACAGGGACTCTTCCGCTCCAACGACGGCGGCGTCACGTGGGAGCCATTTTCGTACATCAACGACGATCCGCAGTACCGCGAGTGGATGGGTACCGTGCAGGACGGCACGCCGGATGGACCGAAATTGCACTCGCTCATAGTTGATCCGCGCGACCCCAAACACCTGTACTTCGCGATGTCCGGAGGCGGCGTGCACGAATCGGTGGACGGCGGCCGAACCTTTGCCCCCATGATCAATGGGCTCGAAACGGTCGAGGGTTTCGATGCGTCCACTATCACCTTCCACGACCCCCACTGCGTCCGGCTTTGTCCGACCAATCCGGACCGATTGTATCAACAGAATCACTGCGGGATTTACCGGATGGATCGTGCAGAGGGCCGATGGGTTCGCATCGGCAAGAACATGCCGAAGAAGGTCGGCGACATCGGATTTCCGATGGTGCTGCACTCGCGCGATGCCGATACGGCCTGGGTGTTCCCGATGGACGGCTCAACAGTGTGGCCGCGCGTGAGTCCGGGGGGTAAACCCGCTGCCTACGTCACGCGCAATGGTGGTAAGACCTGGACGAGACAGGACAAGGGCTTTCCGCGAGCTGATGCCTGGTGGACGGTCAAGCGACAGGCGATGACGGCGGACGTGCACGAGCCGGTGGGACTCTACCTCGGTACGACTAGCGGCGAGGTCTGGGCGAGTCGCACAGGCGGCACGAGTTGGACTTGTCTGGCACGGCACCTTCCTGAAATTTACTCGGTGGAAGCAGCGGAGCTCTGACCGTGACAGTTCACATCCCCAGTGCGCTTCGTTCTTACACCAAACAGAAGAGCAAAGTAGCGATCGAAGGCCAGACCCTGGCCGAAGTGTTGTCGGCATTGGATCGTCGCTATCCCGGCCTGTGCTTTCGCATCATCACCGAACAGGACACGATTCGACCGCACATCAGAATCTTCGTTAATGAAGAACAGGTGCGGGGCCTGTCTGTTGCGCTTCAACCAGACGATCAGATCCACATCATCTGCGCCTTGAGCGGCGGCTGACGCGCCGACGACGGTTGTGCCGAAGCGGCACGGAAAGAAAACACATGACACAGCAATCTTCCCAACAGATCATCGAAGGCCAACGGCAGGACTGGAACCGCGTCGCCGGGGGCTGGGAGAAGTGGGATCGATTCTTCGACGAGCAGATGGCGTTTCTGAATCACCGGCTCGTGGCCGATGCGCGACTGCGATGCGGGATGCGCGTGCTCGATCTCGGTTCGGGCACCGGCTATCCCGCCCTGCTCGGCGTACAAACCGTTGGGCCGAGTGGAGGCGTGATCGGACTGGATCTCGCCGAGCAGATGCTCGCCGTCGCGCGACGCAAAGCCACGGCGTTGGGCCTCGCGAACGTGACGTTCCGCACGAGTGACGTGACCGCGCTTCCATTTGACGCGAACTGGTTCGATGCCGTCACAAGCCGCTTCTGCCTGATGTTTTTGCCGGAGATTCCGAAGGCCGCAGCCGAGATCGCTCGCGTGCTGAGGCCCGGAAGCTGGGTCGCGGCCGCCGTCTGGTCTTCGCCCGACAAGAATCCCTCGATCGGCCTCTCGATGGAGGCGATCAAGAGCGTGGTCGAACTGCCCCCGCCGGACCCCACTGCGCCAGGCATCTTTCGGCTAGCCAAGCCCGGCGATCTCGCCGGCATACTGCAGCAGGCCGGATTAGTCGATGTGAGTGACCACGAATTTCTCGCAGAATGGTCGTATGCCTCAGCCGAGGAGTACTACACGAGCCTCATGGAAATCGCGGCACCGGTACAGAATCTCATGGCCAAACTCTCGGCGCCCCAAGTGCAAGAGGTAAGGCGCCTTATCACCCAGGCTGCGGCCCAATACCAGCGTGGCAACAGAATAACCTTTCCCCTCGCCGTCCGGATGGTCGCGGCGCGCAAACCTTTGTGAGACTACCGTGGCGCCGAAACACGACGGGTTCAGAGATTTCGTGCTGGATCAACTCAGCGAACTATCCGGCCTGACCCATCGGGCGATGTTCGGCGGATACGGGCTGTATCAACGCGAAACCTTCTTCGGCATCATTCACGAGGGGCGACTGTACTTCGAAACCGACGGCACCACTCGCGCTGCGTATGTGACAAGGAACATGAAACCATTTCGTCCGAATCCGAAGCAGACCCTGAAAACCTATTACGAAGTGCCGGTGGATGTGATGGAGGACGGCGAGCAGCTCACCACTTGGGCCGCGCGGGCAGTCTCAGGCAAGTAAGCCAGCGGAGGATGAACTCATGGGCCGACCTGGACTTTGATCCATTCGGCGACCGCTTTGGCTTCGCCCTTGCGAACCTTGATTTCTATCTTGCGGCCCTTCTGCAGATCGTTGATCCCACCATTTTGATTCGGTTGCTTCTGCTCGCTCCGGTCCAACCAGATCATCGTCCGGTCCGTGATCCCGACCGTCTGTGCGCCGGACGAATTCGAGATGGTAACCATCCGCTTCCTCGGATCCACCGATTCAAGGGTTCCGATCACACTTTCCTTATTGGACAGTCCGGGAGACTGTCCGATAGGGATGAACATTTCGGTGGCCTGCTGCCCAGAGGCCTCGAGGGTGCCTCCCAGCGCCACGACTACGATCGCCAGTCTCAGGTAGCAGTTTAGCATGGCTGTCTCCCTTCCATTTCCTGAATGGCCGTCACGCGGACTCACTCAGGATGCCTCGAGGAGTTGTACACGGGCGTTTCGTAGCTCATCAATGGCTTGCTGGGTAAGGCCACTCCGCCTGAAGAAACTGGAATGCGCCTTCTCCGCGAGTTCCTTCGCCTTCTGCAAATGGGCGACCGCCTCAGGATGGAGCCCTCCTCCGTCCAGAACCTTGATGCTGTCTTGCGTCTCGCTCACGGCTCGCTTGAGGAGATCTCGATCTTCAGCTCGTTCGGCAAAGCCCTTCTTGGCACTGGACTCCAGCAGCTCGAGACTCTGCCGAATGTTCTCAAGGGCATTGAGAACCCGGAGAAACGCAGCCACCGCCACAATCTGGGTGCCATCCAGCTCGATGCCCACGCCGTTGGGATCGGCCTGGGCGAGCAACTTCCCTGAGGGGGAATTGTTGAACGATTCGCCGTCATAGAATCCCACCGCCCCTTCGATGGTCTCAATCGCATTGTTATGGAAGAATGGGCCGGTGTCGGCCGATTCCACCAACGGAGGGGTGTTGAAGGTGCCGTCGCCTGGTCTACCAAACCCGTCATCAGGGGGGTTCCGCTCGCCGCTGAGATCGGCCGGCTGGTCCGGCAGGTTCTCCACGCCGGTATTGAAGTTCGCGTTTCCAATGTTCCCGCCGCCAAAATTCGCCGTGGCCCCGGCATTGGCGTGGCAGAGGTTGCATTTGCCGAGCTTGTTATCCAGAAAGATTTCCTGCCCGCGCTTCGGGACAATGCCTTTGAGCGGCAACGGCAACGTCAGGTCCTGCTTGCGCCCCAACGAGAGCTGAAAGGCCTCCAAGGCGTCCAATTCATCTTCAGTTGGGAGCCGAAAATCTACACCGGCAACGCGATTCAAGGTTTTGGTGAAATGCTGGATGACGGCGCCAGTCGCAAAGGAGCGAAGCGAGCCATCCCCGGGCGCGCCGTCCCCCGACCAGCCCGTGCGTGGTCCCTGGTTGCTGTTGATGGACGTCCGCTGCGCAAACACGTGGGGCACGCCACGCATGACAAACTTGTTCTCCAGGTCGCCGAACCCGTCCAGATTCTCCAGGATAAGGCCGAACTGACGCATCAGCTTGGGATTCTCGAAGTTCTTTTTAAGATCCGGGTTGAATTCGGCGACGAAGAGGGGATCGTTGGCTGGCAGCATCGCGATGAAGGAGGGGTTGATCGAGAAGTTCGCCTCCGCCCGGTGACAGGTCCCGCAGGTCCTTCCATTCCCATTGAACGTCTCGTTGAAGAAGATATCCCTCCCCTTGGAAACAAGATCGCTCGGAGGCGATGGCATTGACACGCAGGCCGAAACTGCCGATAGAACCCACACCAGGGGACAGAGGACTATCAGAACAAGTACCTTCCTATACCATCGAGACCAGTTAAGCCATCTCATACGTGCCTCCTCCCGGACGCATCCCACGACTGTCTGAATCATGCAAAAATGCAGCCACCAATTGTGCCAGCCTCTTCTTGTTGAATTCTGCTAAGTTTGCTGCATTATGTGCTTGACGCTCCTGTATCCCTGTATCACAACTCCTACAGGGGCTGAGCACAAGAGAGTCCGGGGCGATAGAAGGAAAAGTGGATGGGAGTGTTTCTTACAGAAATCCAAGACCTATTACGAAGTCCCGGTGGACGTTCTGGAAGATGCGGGAGAGCTGACGATATGGGCTCAGCAGGCCAGCAACCTCTGATGGCCTTCGCGTGGCACAGGCCAGACCGCTTGCCATTCCAACGCCTGCTTCATGTCGGATTACTCGGTTGTTTGTTTTCATTTCCTGTATGAGCCGATGAGCCTCCTCTGCCTTCGAGTGTGTGGCAGAGCCTGCCTGATCACGCACCGGCCCCACGCAAACCCTGGGTCATCCGCGACCGAGAAATGAAACCCTTCAAACCCACGTCCGCTCAGATGCTCAAAAATTATTATGAGGTTCCGGTCGAGGTCTTGGAAGCTTCTGATGACCTCACCGCGTAGGCTTCTCAGGCCGCACAAGGATAGCGGACAACGCGAGTTCCATGAACGACGTGCGTTAGATCGTCGCCGCTTGGCGCACGGGGACCGCGGACGTGACGCCTCCTGCGGCACCGGTTAACTTGCGGGTTATTTCCCCTTGACGGAAGGGCTCAGGAACAATCGGCTCCGCTCCATTATTTCATGATCGCGCCGAGCCGCACCCCTCTATATAATGAGATGAAGCAACGGTACGCCTTTTACAAGGGGACGACTCTGTGGTCCGCCGATTCAGCTATATTCTCCTCGCCGCAGTGCTGAGCGGTGTCTTCGGCCAGTTCGCATGGGCCGATGAGCGCCCGACACCGAAGAGCTTGTGGCAGACAGTCCTTACTCCTCCCACCGCTGATCAGCCACTGACACCGCGGAGGCCGTGGGTGCTCCGCGATCGGGAGATCGCCCTCGATCTCCCACTGCTTCAAGTCTTGAAGGATGCCGGCGCTAGACCCCATCCCCGGATAACCATTGAACTATTTGATGGCGCCAACCACGAGCTGGATATCACGTCGACGATCTCCCGTAGCAACGATAGCGCTATCATCCGTGGCACGTTCAAACCGCCTTCGAGGGGAGACTTTACCTTTGTCGTCAACGGCTCGCTCCTTGTAGGAACCATCCAACTGGGCGATCGCCTCTACAAGACCGAGCACATCGCCAACGGACGACTGCGGCTTCTCGAAATCGATCCCGAAAAAATGCCGCCGGATTGATCCTCTCCCTACCAGCCCGTGGCGATTCCCTGCTCGCTATGCCACACTGCTCCATGCCTCGGCAACCGACACTTTGGACAATTGGCCATTCGACCAGACCGATCGATGAGTTTACCAATTTCTTGCGCGTGCATGAGATCCGCCTCCTCGTGGACGTCCGAACGATTCCACGCTCACGATTCAATCCGCAATTCAATACGGACACGTTAGCCGAGAGCCTAAAAGAAGCCGGACTCCTCTCTCTCCACATGCCGGCGCTTGGGGGTCTTCGAAAGGCTCGGAAGGATTCGATTAACAACGGATGGCGCAACGCCAGTTTTCGCGGGTATGCCGACTTCATGCAGACGGAGGAATTCCAAAGAGCCCTTGAAGAGCTTATGGCGTATGGCACGGACATGAAGACGGCGATTATGTGCGCCGAGGCTGTCCCTTGGCGCTGCCACCGCTCGCTGATTGCCGATGCGCTGGTGAGCAAAGGCTGGGAAGTACGGCACATCATGTCTGCCGAGAAAGCCACCCCGCACGTCCTCACGTCATTTGCCCATTTCGAGAAGGGCACAGTGACCTATCCAAAACCGACCGACTCCCCTTCGTTGTTCTAACAGGCTGCAGAATAACTCAGTTTATACACAATACACCGTTGGAATCTTACATGCCGGTGCCGAGTCAACATAGCCTCAGGATGGTCAAAATGTCCGTCCAGCAAGGCCGCAGTGAGCGAAGAGGCGAGGCGTACGCTTCGGTACGTTGAGCCTCTGAGCGATGCGAGAACGCCGCTGGAGGATTTTTTCAGCATCCTGCTAACCGAGTGTGCCGATGTACCCACTCCTGGCCAATCTGGTTCTCATTGTTCACCTAGCTTTCGTGGTCTTCGTCCTGTGCGGTGGGCTGCTTGTGCTGAGGTGGCGGTGGATCGCGTGGCTGCATGTGCCGGCAATCGCCTGGGGCGCTTTCGTGGAATTCAGCGGCTGGATCTGCCCACTCACGCCGCTGTAGAATTGGTTGCGTGCACAGGGTGGCGATATCTCCTATAGATCCGACTTCATCGCACAGTATCTGCTGCCGGTGCTCTACCCTGGGGACCTGACACGAGACCTTCAGTTGCTGTTGGGCACAGTGGTGATCGTCCTCAATGCCGCCGTCTATTGGTGGCTCTGGCAAATGCAGGCGCGTGGTGCTTCTCGGAATCAATAAGGTTCAGTCGCGCGGGCGAATGTAACCGGCCTCCTACCTAAGCAATGTCGGACAGGCTCCTAGAGACTCAGGATTGGGCCCAGCCCCCGACATTTGGGCTCTGCAAGTGGTCCTGCTCCCCCGCCTACGCGTGACGGGGAACCTAGGGGAAAACGGAGTTGACGGACCGCCATCAAAGTTGATACATGGAGAGGACTGCATACTTGAATTCGACCGTGAGGACGCTATGCCAATAGATGAGATTACCCTAAGGGTCAGCGATCGCTATGCTCGGGCTGCGTCAACGGGCGAGCAGATGTGTTGCCCGACCAGCTATGACTTAGCCGATCTCAAATTCTTCATCCCGGAAGAAGTCCTCAAGATTTCGTATGGTTGCGGAACGCCAGCCGGGTTAAAGACCGTCTCCCAAGGGGAAACCGTGCTGGATATCGGTTCAGGTGGCGGCATCGATTGTTTCGAAGCCTCCCGGCTCGTCGGGCCCACTGGTCACGTCATCGGGATCGACATGACTGACACGATGCTGGCCATCGCTCGAAAGAATGCCCCCATCGTTGCAGCCAATCTTGGCTATCCTACTTCCAATGTCGAGTTTCGCAAAGGGATGGCGGATGCGATACCGGTGATCGACGGCGCCGTCGATCTGATCATCTCCAATTGTGTGATTAACCTGGCACCGGATAAACGGAGGGTCTTCAGGGAAATGTTTCGCGTCGCTAAACCGGGTGGACGATTTACGATCTCCGACATCGTGGCCGATCTGCCCGTTCCGCAGTATTTGGTGCAGGACACTGAAAAGTGGGGCGACTGCCTCTCCGGGGCACTGACGCTCACCGGCTATATTGCGGGGATGGTGGGCGCTGGCTTCCTGGGCATTCATCAGCTCAAGTCCTCGCCCTGGCAAGTGATCGACGGCATTCACTTCTTCTCCGTCACGTTGACGGGATATAAACTTCCCGCCGGCGCGGCTGTGTCGGATGTTCGTTATGCCACGCTCCGCGGGCCGTTCAGCCGAGTGGTCGATGAACTGGGCACGACCTATCTCCGAGGCATTCCCCAGCCAATCATGCCGGAGGCTGTATGTCTATTGAGCCAGGCTCCGTTGGTGTCTCACTTTGTCTTGTCCTCCGGCCCGCTATGGCTGGATCGAGCCGATGACCGATGGACCGCGGTCTATCCAGCAGACGCTCCCTGCCTCTGGCAAGGGCATTTCGCCATGCTCGCCGGACCCTTCGTCGAAGCCGCCGATGACGATCACCATGTGTATCGCCGAGGCGAACCGTTTGAGATCTGTTCCAAGACGCTAAAAGTACTGGAAGCCGACGGCTACGCGCCTCATTTCGCGATCATCAACCGCGCGGGCCAGAGCGTCGGCGGTGACGCTGTCACCTGCTCTCCCGACGAGGGGGTCTGCTGCTGATGAAGGCCCTCTTGAACACCAAAATGCTGACTCCGCGCCAATGCGCCACGGTTCTCAAGGCCTTGGGCGATGAAACGCGTCTGCGTATCTTGGAATCCTTGCTCATCGGTGAAAAATGCGTGACGGATCTTGTGCAGGAATTGAAGTGCTCTCAACCCCATGCCTCCCATCATCTCCGTATTCTGCGAGACTCGGGTCTGGTCGAGGGGCATCGGGACGGCAAACAGGTTTGCTACAGAGTCTCTCCCGCGATCCAACGAGCCGTGGCAAACAGGCAAGGACAGGCTCTGGATTTCGGCTGCTGTGAATTGCGGTTTCCAGAATCGGCGTTGGTGACGATCGGTCATGTACGCTGATGGTGATCGGTTCCTGAAAAGATTTCTCCCTTTCTGACAAATACAGATATGGCTCTGACCCTGCTGGGACAACATCACCCCCTCGCCTCCCCAACGGAGCAATTGAAGATGCTCGGGAGGACAACGAGCTGCTTCCCCTTCGAGACGCAACTCGATCACATCGGCCTGTTCCCGCTTCGAGCCACCGGGATCACCGTCTTTCAGATCAATGTCGGCAAGCTCTGCAATCAGACCTGTCGTCACTGTCACGTCGATGCAGGGCCTGACCGGACTGAAAGCATGTCCAGAGAAACGGCAGAGCAGTGCATCCGGGCTCTCGCTAAAACCGATATTCCGACGGTTGACATCACGGGTGGAGCACCGGAACTCAACTCCAATTTTCGCTGGCTGGTTGAACAGAGCCGGGCATTGGGTCGCCACGTGATGGATCGATGTAACTTGTCAGTGTTGCTCCTCCCGTCCCAAGCGGACTTGCCAGAGTTCCTCGCCGGGCATCGTGTGGAAATCGTCGCATCGCTGCCCTATTACCGCGCTACCCAGACCGATGCGCAGCGAGGCGAGGGCGTTTTTGAAAAATCGATCCAGGCGCTTCGCCTCCTCAATCGGCTCGGCTACGGCCAGCCTGGCAGTGGATTGTCGATGAATCTCGTTTGTAATCCGGTAGGAGCCTTTCTCCCTCCCAAGCAAGAGGCGATCGAAGCACAGTTTCGAAAAGAACTCCTGGCTCGCCATGGCGTCGAGTTCAACCATCTCTATACGATCACCAATATGCCGATCAGCCGATTTCTTGAGTTTCTCCTAGAGAGCGGCAACTACGAGCAGTATATGGAGCGATTGGCCAACGCCTTCAATCCCGCTGCCGCGGCCGGCGTCATGTGCCGCTACACGATCTCCGTGGGCTGGGACGGCACCCTCTACGACTGCGACTTCAACCAGATGCTCGATCTGCCTGTGGATCATGGTGCGCCCGCTCATATCCGCGACTTTGATCCGGCTCCACTCAATCAGCGGCAGATCACGACGCGGAACCATTGCTATGGCTGTACGGCAGGGGCCGGTTCGTCTTGTGGCGGATCCGTCACCTCCTAAGGACCGCGATGGAAATCTCCTGGCTCGCCTTCGCTCTCGTATTCGCTCTCGCCTTCGCAAATGGAGCCAACGACGTCTCGAAAGCGATTGCGACCTTAGTCGGCAGCGGGGTCACCAACTATCGGTCGGCTATCGCCTGGGGAACCGTCTGGACCATGGTCGGCGCGGCTTTGGCTGCCTTTGTTGCAGGCTCGATGATCAAAACGTTCAGCCATGGCCTCGTCCAGGCCGGCACTATCATCGGACCGGCCGTCACCTTGGCCGTCTTGACCGGGACGATCGCATGGGTCCTATTCTCCACGCGCACGGGACTCCCTGTCTCCACGACTCACGCACTCACCGGGGCCATCGTCGGCACCGGCCTTGTCGCCTTCGCCGGAGACGGATTGATCTGGTCCGCGATCGGGGAAAAGATTGCCCTTCCTTTATTGCTCGGTCCGTTCCTCGCCTTCACGGTCTCACTACTCATCCATCCAACTGTTCGCGCACTCGCGAAAAAGTGGGGAGGGGCCTGCTTGTGTGTAATGCCGGCCTCACGGGCGCTGGTGGCGATCGATCCTTGTGGAGGAACGAGAACCCTGTTTCAAACCGCACAGTTCGGACAGCCGATGATCGCGGTACCTTCGCAATGTGACCGCGCAGGCTTACAGGGGTTGGTTGTGGGACTCGATACAATCCATTGGCTCTCCAGCGGCCTTGCGTCGTTTGCCCGCGGCACAAACGATGCGCCGAAAATCGTAGCCATGCTCTTGCTCGGCAGCGCAACCGCTACCTGGCCCAGCGCCTCGTCCCAGCTTGCCGCCTTCGGGGGGGTCGCCATTGCGATGGGGCTCGGTAGCTACTTTGGCGGGCTCCGCGTGACAGAAGTCCTCGCTGAGAAAGTGACGAAAATGAATCATGCGGAGGGGCTGTCTGCAAACCTGGCGACGTCGTCCCTGGTTCTCCTCGCCGGCTCTCTCGGATTGCCGCTCTCGACCACTCATGTCAGCAGCTCAGCCATTATCGGAATTGGCCTTCTCAAGGGCTGGAACAGCGTGCGCTGGACGACCTTGCGTGACATGGTCCTGGCTTGGGTGGTGACGCTGCCGGCATCGGCTCTCCTCGCTTGTATCGCTTATCTCATCCTCACCAGATTGCTCTAGCCTGTCTTGTTCATTTGGTCTGTTCGGTCTGTCCGGTTCTTTGGTTGAACGAAACTAACCAGATGAACCAAATCAACCAGATAAACAAAACAAACCAGATCAACCAGATGAACCAGACGGACCGAACAGACCAAATGAA
>JBGPVY010000016.1:0-20913 GCA_041491905.1 Nitrospiraceae bacterium
GCTAAGGGAAGCTGTCTGCCGTGACTGGTTTGGCTAGCAGGATGCTGAAAAAGTCTGCCAGCGGCGTTCTCTCATCGCTCAGAGGCTCAACGTACCGAAGCGTACGCCTCGCCTCCTCGCTCGCTGCGGCCTTGCTGGACAGCCTTTTTGAGCATCCTGTATGGTCTTCTCCGGTTGCCCAAGACGTGTGGACCATCGAGTGTCCTGGTGTGTCAAAAATAGTTTTTCCGCAGCCTTCTACTGGAATTCAAGCCCGGCACCGTACCGAACTATCAGGCTGAAAGCAACAGGGCTCGGGGCTCCGCTGGACTTGACAGATCCGCCGATGGTGAGCGAACGTAGAAAAGTGGAGAGTGCGGAGACGGACGAACCTGCATAGCCGGGAGGTGGGGGATGCGCCATCTGCTCAATCAAGTCAGTCTCATGCTCAGCACGGTATTCTTGGTTTCTTGTGCCTCCGCCATTCCGCCTGCACGGATCGGCGATTATGTTTCCTCAGAGCACCAGGTCGGCGGCGACGCGTTCACGAGGATCGATCAGCGGCCACTTCGGGCAGGGCTTGTCGTGGTGTCAGATACGGCAGAGCTAGGCGCGGCTCCGAATCTGCCGGAAGAGGCACTGGCTCGCCTCGGAGAAAGCCTACAACGGGACCTCGGCCGTGCGATTCCTGTGGCGATAACAGAGACGATCCCAGCCGGCGATATCAGGCCGCAACCGTATGGGAATTGGGTCCAGTTCGCTGAACTGGGGCGGCAACGCGGGCTCGACTATCTGGCCGTCGTGGTGGTCTCCAGCACCGAGCAGGAATATCCCGTGACGCTCTTTCTGGGATGGACCACGCACGCGCAGCCTGGATTTCGTCGAGATAACTGGTCGCTGCTGGAATTTGCCCTGTTGGACTTGAAACATAATCAGACCTTAATACAGGCCGAAGGACGGGGCTGGGCCACGCTGGATCGTCCCAGCGCGCCAGGGATCGATCAATGGTATCCGGCTATCTACCTACGCCCTCAGGATGAGCGGCGTATCTGGCCTCCGACGTACGAGGGCTCGCCGAATACGCTGCGTGTCGTGTCATTTGAGCAAGCGGCTAAGCGGCTAGTGCTGAAGCTCCAGAACTCGTGGCTCAGGGTATTGGAATCTGAGGCGGTGGTTCGGAAAACCAGTTCATAGAGAGACTCGATCGCCTAGCAGGCTGCGGAAAAACTCTGTCGGCATGCCAGAGCGTCACTGGCCCGCACGTCTTGAACAAGAAGAGAACGCTCCTGCAGGATAGGCGAGCGAGACAGGCTGAGGTCGAGGTCAAGGTTGAGCGAAGACCTGACTTTCTTCATCTCAGCCTTAGCCTCAACCTTAACCTTCCGATAATACTGGCGGACTTTTTCAGCATCCTGCTAGCGGTCGGACTCAACGTCCCCTTCGGGTTCTATTTGGTGAGGGTCCGACGGGGCCTATTAGTCTTTGAAGCCCTCGGAACGGATAGTGTACAATGCACCGTTCAGCTCATGCGGTCGCGTCGGTTAACCCTGTGGAGGATGCTGTTATGGTCACGCGGAGTAAGGGAGGGAATGTCCGAGGTCTTGTCGCAGGTATCGGTCTGGTCATGAGTACCTTCGCGTTTACTATCCTGCCGAGTGAACCCACAGCCGTAGCCGCCGGGGTTCCAGCTGGGCTGACTCAAGGATTTTCAGAGATCGTCAAACAGGTCACGCCTGCGGTGGTGAACATTGCTGTGACCGGGGGTGGGGAAGGCGGGGGACGAGGCCGGAGATCGCCGGTGCCCCCAGGTCCCTTTGGTGGACCTCCTGGTGAAGAAGCGCCAGGGGGTGAACTCCCGACTCCTCCGCCGATGCCTCCGGGGCATGGACGCCCTGATCAAAGCGCCGGATCCGGCGTCATTTTTGATCCGAACGGATTTATCGTGACCAACAACCACGTGGTCGAAGGCGCCACGCAGATCACCGTCACGCTCAGCGATCGACGGGAATTCAGCGGTAAAGTGGTGGGAACTGATCCGAAGACGGACTTGGCTGTGGTCAAGATCGAGGCGAAAAGCCTCCCGGCCTTAAAATGGGCTGAGTATGAGAAATTGCAGGTCGGTGATCTTGTGTTGGCAGTCGGCAGTCCGTTCGGACTGAGTTCGACTGTGACCCTGGGCATCATCAGTGCTTTGGGACGCGGCAACGTCGGCATTGCAGACTATGAAGATTTCATCCAGACCGACGCCGCAATTAATCCAGGCAATTCCGGCGGAGCGTTGGTCAATCTGAGCGGCGAACTCATTGGGATCAACACGGCAATTTTCTCAAGGACCGGCGGGTCGGAGGGGATTGGATTTGCCATTCCCAGCAGTATCGCATTGGATATCGTTGACAGTCTGCAGAAGACCGGCAAGGTTGTGCGTGGCTGGATGGGTGTCGCGATTCAAGAGATCACGCCGGCCTTGGCCAAATCCTTCAAGATTCCGGAACAGCGCAAAGGAGTACTCATCAGCGATGTGAATGAGAACGGCCCTTCCCATGCTGCGGGTGTGAAGCGTGGCGATGTGGTGATTGCGTTCAACGGGAAAGAAGTCCAAAACGTGAGTCAGTTGCGAAACCTCGTCGCGCGCACGATTGTCGGCAAGGATGCGCAGGTGAAGGTTTTGCGAGACGGCAAGGAAGAGACTATCACTGTCAAGGTGGCCGAGCGACCGACGGATGAAATGTTGGCGAAGAAGGAGCCGTCAGCTCCCAAGGAACCGGTCGAGACGGTGAAGCCTCCGGATAATGTCTTGGCCTCTCTCCGTGTGCAGGGGTTGGATACGGCCACGATGAGCCAATTGAACATCCCGGCGAAGATGACGGGCGTGGTCGTGACGTCGGTCGAGAGCGGCGGCTCTGCGGAAGCGGCGGGTCTGCAGCGCGGCGACGTGATTCAGGAAGTGAACCACGAAGTTGTGAAGACGCTCGAAGACTACCAGAAAGCCTCGAGTAAGTTGAAAAAAGACGAGTTGGCAGTCCTGCTCCTGAGCCGGCAGGGGAATAACCTGTTTGTCGCGGTCAATCCCAAGTAACGCGCATAATGTTAGCCGAGACCGCTCAGATGCTGAGCGGTCTCGGCTAGCCATCGGATGAACGGATCGTATGTCCAACGGCCTGAATTCACTCAACAAGTGGCTGCAAGACACGATCTTCAAGCCGCTGGAAGATAAGAAAATGCCGGTGATGGAGCACCTCGTGGAGCTCCAGATCCGGCTGACGCGCGCGGTTATCATCACCGCCGTGGTGTTTGTCGGCACGTTTTTTTATGCCGACATGTTGGTCAAGTGGCTTCGCATCCCCCTCCAGAACATGTTTAGGCCGGGCTCCCTGTCGTGGGTGCCGACCGATCTGCCGACCGTTCCGTTCGTCTTTCTCGCGCCGGCTGAAGCGTTATGGCAAAACGTCAAGGTGGCCGGGCTCTTTGCTCTCGTCGCCGTGACCCCGTACATTCTGTTGGAAGTCTGGCAATTCGTCGTGCCGGGTCTCCATGCGCAGGAGCGGCGCTTTGTCGGGCCGTTTGTGCTGTTGACCGCCGTGGCTTTTTACGCAGGGATAGGCTTTTCCTTTTTCTTCGTGCTTCCATTCGCGCTGAATTTTTTGGTCTCCTATGGCGTCAACGCCGGCTTCATTCCCCAGATCTCCATTGCGCAGTACGTCGGATTTGCCCTGTGGTTCTTGATGATATTCGGACTGATTTTCGAAGTCCCTCTTGCGATCACTCTCATGGCGAAGTTTGGGTGGGTCGATGCGCCTTTTCTCAAGCGGTATCGCAAGTGGGCGCTGCTGGGGTCGTTCATCTTTGCCGCAATTCTTACCCCAACGCCCGATCCCTTCAACCAATGTCTCATGGCCCTGCCGATGTATCTATTCTACGAAGTCGGCATATTAAGCGCAGGGTTTTTCAACAAAAAGAAGCCGGTGTCGGAGGGGTCAGCTAGGCCGGCCGTGGCCACCTCAGCGGCAGGAAACGGCAAGGCGCCGTCGGTGGGACTCCCGAATGTGGGAGAGGGCGACTATGTCGGCGTGCCGAAAGGTCGACGGCGATAACGAGTGCATGCAGATAGGGCGTAACGTAGTCCAGAAGGAAGATACATGGCTCGTGAGTTGAACGTCATTCAACCTCCCAGCTCCGGCGGCAGCGATGCCTGCGTATACATGTGGGCCTGCGCGATCTGCGATGAGAACGAAACCTGTCAGAAGGACAAGGAGGGGCACAGTCGCTGGTTGGTGGCCAAACGAATGGAGAGGATCGAATACAAAGTGCTCATCATGAGCAACAAGGGTGGAGTCGGAAAGAGTACCTGTACGACGAACCTCGCCGTGAGTCTCGCGCTCAAAGGGTGGCATGTCGGTATTTGTGACATGGATATCCATGGCCCGAACATTCCAAAGATGGTGGGGGCTGAAGGGCAGAAGCTCAAGATCAGCAGCTCAGGCGGGATCATCCCGTTTCAGGCGTATAACCTCAAGATTGCCTCCATGTCCTTCTTGTTGCAGAATTCGGACGATCCGATCATTTGGCGCGATGCATACAAGTATGAGTTCATCAACCAACTCTTGGGCGGTGTCGAATGGCAGGATCTCAATTTTTTGTTTGTCGACTTGCCTCCCGGAACCGGCAACGAATCGGTCACGACCATCGATCTGCTCGGCAATGTCAGCGGCGCGGTGATCGTGACGACGCCACAGGAAGTGGCCTTGCTGGATTCACGCAAGTCGGTCACTTTCTGTAAAGACAGCGAAGTCCCGATCATCGGGATTGTCGAAAATATGAGCGGGTTGGAGTGCCCCCATTGTCACAACCACATCGAAGTGTTCCGGAAAGGCGGCGGGGAAGCCTCCGCGATTGATATGGGCGTGCCCTTCCTTGGGCGCATTCCGCTCGATCCCGACGTCGTGATCCAGTCCGATGCCGGTGAGCCATTTGCGATGTTCAATTCCGACACAGCCACGGCCGAGTGCTATCACGAGATTGCCAACAAAGTCGAAGCGTTCTGCAAGAAGAGCGGGTCGCTTGTGAAAATCGCATCCCGGCAGGCGCACTGATGAAGGAGAGACTGTGAAAGCCACAGAAGAGACAGAGGGGCTCACGCAGCTGCAGGAGGCGCAGCGGATCGTGTTGGAGGCCACACCGACGTTAGGCTTGGAGAAGATTTCGATCCTCGATGCCCTTGGCCGTGTCCTCGGCGAGGACATTGTGGCGGAACGGGATAACCCACCCTGGGACAACAGTGCGATGGATGGGTTTGCGGTGCGGTGGGAGGATATCAAGCAGGAACATGCGATTCAGAAACCGGTGACGCTCACGGTAATCGAAGATGTGGTTGCAGGAAAGATGCCTTCAAAGTCCGTCGGCGCGGGGCAGGCGATTCGCATCATGACCGGGGCCCCGCTCCCGAAGGGGGCGGACACGATCTTGAAGGTCGAAGACACTGAGCATACCGCGGATTCCGTTCGCGTCTTCAAGCCGGAACAACAAGGCGCCAACATTCGGCCTCAAGGCGAAGACGTTAAGAAGGGCGAGTGCATCATCGCCAAGGGGACCCAGATTCGTCCGGGTGAAGCGGGGATGTTGGCGATCCTCGCCAAGTCGTTCATCTTTGCCTATCAACGGCCCCGGGTGGCGATCCTTTCGACCGGTGATGAATTGGCGGATTTGGACGAACGGTTCAGCGAAGAAAAAATCATCAACTCCAATAGCTATGGGATTGCGGCAGCGGTCCAGGAGGCGGGCGGCATTCCCCTGTTGCTGGGGATTGCGAGGGATACGCCTGCAGCGCTGAAGGAAAAAATGTCGCACGGGCTGACGGCGGATATTCTGGTGCTGTCCGGTGGCGTGTCGATGGGCGATTACGATTTCACGAAAGCGGTCTTTCACGAACTGGGCGCAGAAATGAACTTCTGGAAGCTGGCGATCAGGCCGGGGCAGCCGCTTGCCTTCGGCAAGATTCAGGGTAAGCTGGCCTTCGGCTTGCCGGGAAATCCCGTGTCCTCCATGGTGACGTTCGAGCAACTCGTGCGGCCGGCGATACTCAAAATGAGCGGACATCGGAGCTACGGTCGACCGGTCGTGCAGGCGATCTTCCAGGAAAAGTTTTCCAAACGGACGGATCGGCGCCACTTCCTCCGCGGCGTGCTCACACAAGAAGAGGGTGTCTTTAAGGTTCGAACGACTGGTGCGCAAGGGTCTGGAATGTTGACCTCAATGGTGAAGGCCAATTGTTTGATCGATATCCCCGTTGAAGTTCAACGAGTGAACCCGGGCGATCTGGTATCGGTTCAACTGTTGAGTGGAGAAGCCCGGGACATCCATTCCGAGCATATTCACACCGGTCCTCACCGGCAGTCCTGTTGCTAACTAAGGAGAGGAGGTCAATAGTCATTAGTCATTGGCAAGAATCATTCTTGATTGCCTTTGACCGATGACGATTGACCATTGACCAGTTACACTTATGGCCGTACCTATTGTCTCGTTTGTCGGTCGGTCGAACAGCGGGAAAACTACGCTGATCGAGCGTGTGATTCCTGAGTTGGTCCGGGCCGGCTACAAGGTGGCGACGGTGAAGCATGCCGGCCACGGGTTTGACCTCGATACGGAAGGGAAAGATAGCTGGCGCCACAAGCGAGCCGGCGCCAGCAGCGTGGTGGTGCTCTCCAAGGGGAGTATGGCGATGTTTGCAGATGTGTCCGATCAGATGAAGGTCGAAGACGTGCGGGATCGGTTTCTCGATCACACCTACGACCTGATCATTGCCGAAGGATGGAAACACGACGGGTATCCGAAGATTGTCATCGTCCGTGAGCAGATCGGCGAAATTCCTGTTTCCACAGAAGGGCTGCTTGCGGTGGTATCGGACAAGCCCGTCAATCTACACATTCCGCTGTTCGGCCTGGACGATGTCACCGGCGTGGCCGCCTTGATCATGAAGCAGTTCCCAAGATCGCGGCCTCGTGCGGAGCATGGGCTGGAAACCTAAGGCGGTCGTCGTCCTAGTTCTCGTTGCTGGTACTCTCGCGCTCTCAGGAGCCTGTCCGACATTGACCGTTCTACTGCGGCGAACGATTTGCGACCATCTGCGTCGTTCTCGGCCTGAAAAAATCCTCAACGTATTCCAGCGAATACGCCTCCGGTTTTTCCAGGCCTGCGGCCTCGCATCTGGTCGCACCTCCTTCGCCTCGTCACGAACGGCAATGTCAGACAGGCTCCTCAGCATCCTGCTAAGTCGCTGATCATTCATGTCCACACCTGTCCTGCACGTCCAACATCTGGTGAAACAGTTCGGCGAGTTCGTCGCCGTCAGCGATATTTCGTTCGACGTCAGACCGGGAGAAATTCTTGGATTGCTGGGCCCGAATGGGGCGGGGAAAACCACCACGATTCAGATGCTGCTCGGAGTGGTAACACCAACCGCCGGCTCCATTCAGATGTTCGGGCTCGATCTGGCGGCTAACCGTGAGGTCATTCTGCAGCAAGTGAACTTTTCCTCGACCTATGTCTCACTGCCTCAGGCGCTCACGGTCGAGGAGAACCTCTGGGTGGTTGCGCGGCTGTACGGTCTGTCTCACATCCAAGAGCGGGTCGATGACATCGTGAAGCGGCTTGAGATGGGTGAGTTTCGTCATAAAGTGACGCGCAAGCTCTCTTCCGGTCAAAGCACTCGTCTCGGGCTGGCCAAGGCGTTCTTGACAGAACCGAAGATTCTGTTTCTCGATGAACCGACTGCGAGTCTGGATCCCGATATCGCACAAAAGATACGGAGCTTCCTCAAGGAGGAGCGACGATCGTCGGGACTCAGCGTGCTCTATACGTCGCATAATATGCACGAGATGGAAGAGATGTCGGATCGGATCATCTTCCTCCAGCGGGGAAAGATTGTGGCGGAAGGGACGGCGCAGGAGATTGTGGCGCGGTTTGGGCAGGCGGATTTGGAAGAAGTATTTGTGAAGTTGGCGAGGGATAAATAATAGAGCGGGCTGACGGGGACGTTCCCTGTGCTCGCAGACCGCGCACACTGAGAAGGTGCTCGGTCGATGCGCGCAGTGGGGAACGTCCCCGCCAGCCCACGATGTGCGCCAAACTTCTTGGGGTGGAGACGGGGAGAAGGATGAGATGAAAGTCCATAGGATTTATGCGTTGGTGGCGAGGCATCTGTACCTGTACCGGCGCAGCTTGCCGCGTATGATGGAAATCTTCTATTGGCCGTTTCTGGACCTCGTCATCTGGGGATTCATTACGGTCTACCTCATGAAATTTCAGGGACAGATCCCGGGAGCGGTGACGTTCTTTTTGGGGGCGTTGATTCTGTGGGATGTGCTGTTCCGAGCCCAGCAGGGGATTACGATTTCGTTCCTGGAGGAAATCTGGGCGAGAAATCTCATGAACTTGTTCGCCAGTCCGCTCAAGCCGAGCGAGTTTCTCGCCGCGACGATGGTCATGAGCATCGTCAAAGTAATGGCCGTCTCGGTGGTTATGGTTGTCTGCGCAGGCCTGTTCTATTCCTACAACATCTTCGTGATCGGGATGTGGCTGGTTCCCTTTGTTTTGAATCTCGTGATGACGGGATGGATTATCGGGGTACTGACTACGGCCCTTATCATGCGGTTTGGCCAGGAAGCGGAAGTTCTGGCCTGGAGTATGGTGTTCTTGTTCCAGCCCATCTCCTGTGTGTTTTATCCGATGGAGGTGCTCCCCGGTTGGCTGCAGGTCATTGCCTGGATGAACCCGGCTGCTCATGTATTTGAAGGGATGCGCGCCGTGCTCAACGACTCTGCTGAGCCGATTGCCCATCTCGGGTGGGCGACCGGTCTTAATCTATTGTTTCTTGGTATGGTGATTGCTGGCTTCCATTGGACGTTCGAACTTTGCAGGGAACGGGGACTGCTGGTGCGCATTGGGGAGTAAGTCGATAGGGGGCGGGTCCAGATTGCCATATTTAAGAGGGCTATGATAGCCTAGAACTACCTTCACGCAGGGGCCTGGCGGTGAGGTGGCGCGAAACATACAGGCCTGCAGCATCGATGTTGCCTTGCTCGAGAATCTCGTCGGAAGTCAGACCTAAGTCGCCGCATCTTTTGCGTCTTCGGCCCGCTCCTTCCCCCGTTCCTCGCGTACAAGACAATATCATTATAATACTCAAAGGAGGAAGCCCAGATGGGTTCGAAGATTTATGTCGGTGGGTTGCCTTACTCGGCGACTGAGCAGGAGTTGAGTGATCTGTTCGGGAAACATGGCGCCGTCGCTTCCGCGCGGATCATTACGGATAAGTTCACGGGACAGTCACGCGGCTTCGGCTTCGTCGAGATGTCTTCGGATGCGGAAGCGCAGGCAGCCATTACCGCTCTCAACGGTGCGGAAATGGGTGGCCGGACCTTAACCGTGAATGAAGCGCGTCCCCAGGAGCCTCGCACTGGCGGTGGATTTGGTGGGGGCGGGGGCGGTGGTCGTAGCGGTGGCGGCGGTAAGCGCGATCGCTGGTAATCCTGATTCGCGAATGTGAACGGGGCTGTTATCGTCACGATGGCAGCCCCGTTTTGCGTGTTGCCGCGGGAGGAGAGATGATTGTCGTGTCTAGGGATGTGGGGGCCGTCAGCTAGTCAACCCACCCATCACCGACATTTTGGATCCCTGGCGGGCTCGTTGTCAGACTCTCGATCGAAGGCGGAGGCGCGTGAAGAGTCTGTCGCACGAGTGCCACCAGGGCTTGGTGCTCAAACGGTTTGGGAAGAAATGGGAGGTTCCCCCGGCGTATGCCGTATCCTGCCAAATCCTCGTCGATATTGCCGGACATGAGGATCACTCGCAGGTCTTTTCGCATGCGGAGCGCGCGGACGGCCAGTTCATGGCCGTGGACGTTGGGGAATTCGTTGTCGCCAGATGCGAACGAAAATTCTGGTGGGGGCATGACAAGATCAGCCAGCAGTAGATGAATGGGTCCCGGATGATTCTTGCATATCTTCAGGGCCTCCGAACTATTTGTCGCGGGCAGGACGGAAAACCCTGCTTGCTCGAGGACCGTGGCGCAGAGATGGACGATGGTCGTGTCATCGTCGACGGCTACGATTGTCTGTTTCGTCGATTGCGGTGAAGCGACATCTAGGTTGGACATGGCGAAGCTCCTCGCTTGCGTGGAGCACAGTATATAGTTACCAGAATAGTCCCGCCGTTGCTATTCCGCCAGCAAAAGGTGAATTGTCTTTAGCAGGATGCTGAAACAGGATGCTGAAAAAGGAGGTGGGGTAGCTGGGACGATCCCCGTGCTCGCGCAACGCGCGGCTTGAGAAGGGTGGGATAGGGAGTCACCAGACCATCCTTCTTGCTCGCAGAACGCGCACGAGGAAACTGTGCTCGTCTGATGCGCGCAGTGAAGGATAGTCCGGCGACTCCCTAGGAGATAACGTGTGATGTTGCAAAGAGGGCAGTAAGAGGCCCTCGCTCGGGATAAAGCGCGTCTTGGCGCGCTGAGGGCCGGCTGGGTGGAATATTGCGCGCAGTTGGGATCATCCCAGCCATCCCTTATAAAGTGATAGTTCGCTGCGGCCTTGCTTGGGAAAAGGCGCATCCCTGGGCGAAGAGGCTGTCTTGGCAGACTCAGGGTGGGCAGGTGAAATAGCCGTCGGGGTTGGGCGGGTGAGAAGGCTGGCCTGTTTGAGCATCCTACGAGAGTGTTTTCCTGAAGGGCTCACACCGCTTCAGATCGCTCCTTCAATCTGGCGAGCCGCGTCTTGTCGAGTGCCACAAACACGGACTTTTCCTGAGACACCGTCACGGCGCCCGGTGCCTGCCCCTTCGCTTTCTTGACCCACT
Organism: Nitrospiraceae bacterium; assembly: GCA_041491905.1. Classification (GTDB taxonomy): domain Bacteria; phylum Nitrospirota; class Nitrospiria; order Nitrospirales; family Nitrospiraceae; genus Palsa-1315. The sequence continues at coordinate 10,828 of JBGPVY010000016.1, forward strand.
TGCGTCTCGTGTAGATGACGTCGCCTTTCCCGCTTTTCCTCAAATCGCTATAGAGCAGCGCCAGCGTGGCGGCGTCCCGTATCGTCTCGGGCGGCGGATCGTTCCCTTTTTCCAATCGCACCACGACGTGTGAGCCAGGCGTGCCGCAGGCATGCAGCCAGAGGTCGTCGCTCTTGGCGAGGCCGAACGTCAGCTCGTCGTTCTCGCGCGCGTTTCTTCCGACATAAATCGCCATACCGTCTGATGAGGTGAAACGACGGAACGGACCTTGACGTTGTTCCTGACGGCTCTTCCCCCCGCCTGTCCGAGAGAGGGTTCGTGCGCGCACTGTGAGAGGGGGTTTATCGGGCGGCTGCCAGGTTCCCTGTTCAAGAGCAGTCATTTCTTGGCGCAGAGTCTCCAATTCCTTCTGCCCTTCCTCGATGCGTGGGTGCAACTCACGCTCTGCAGCCAGGTGCTTCCGATGCTTTCGGAAGTAGTCGTCCATATTGCCCTGGGGAGTTTTGGTCTGGTCGAGCGAGATCGTCAGGTTGGGAAGCTCCTCATCGAAATAATCTACCAGGGTTACATCGTTCTGGCCCTTGCGGATGGTCCCGAGGTTCGTCTTGATGAGTTCGCCGTAGCGGGCGTAGGCCTTGTACTTCTCTGCCTTTGCGAGGTCTTCCTGCCATGCCTCAATGCGGCGGCGGAGCTTTTTGATGGATTTTCTGAGTATCCCTGCCCGGGCGTTCCGTACGGTCTCGACGACGGAAGCGGCTTCTGCCCTGTGGTAATAGGCTTCGACGGCAGCCGACAGAGGAAATGGTGATTCTTGGATGTCCTGGCTGAATCGCGCGTGGTCGGCGGCACCTCGTTCTCGCTGCTGGCGAGTGGGAGGAACGTACAGCTGTCCTACACGGCCCGTCACCCCGTTCAGGTCTCGTCGGATACGGCCTGCCTCATCGAGTACGAGAAGATTCGATGACTTCCCTGTCAGTTCCGCAACCAATCTGCAGGGACCTTCCTTGGCCGTCAGTGCAAGCTGAACGATCCGGTCTCCTTGAATCTGTTCGACCTGATCGATTCGTGCCCCTTGCAGATGGGCGCGGAGAAATTGACAGAAGGGTGGAGGTGTCGGTGGATTTTGAAAGGCTGCCGTGGTGAAGTGAAGACGGGCGGATTCCTGGTGGCACGAGATGAGGAGTCGGTGCGTCTGTCCTGGAGCGCGAATCTCCAGCAGAACGGTGCGGGTCGTCGGCTGGTAAATTTTTTGTATCCAGCCTCCGGCCAAGGCCGGAGCAAATTCACCCGTCACTTTCGCAATTTCCGTCGCGGTCAGTCCCACGATTCGCCTCTGATCGGCCGCGGTGTTCGAAGAGCGCGACCTAGATTTACAATGAATGAGGGAATTTCCCCACTCAGGGCATCGGCTCGTAGGCCAGGCCCTTTTTGCCGCATGGGACCAATATGTGTCACACGTATGAGCGGTATAGGCCGAATGTTGTTCGGCCCCACTCTACGATTCACTGCTAAAACACGCAAGCAATCGCAGTAACACCCGTGGCATTGAGATTGCTATCTCTGAGATTAGGTAAACGGCTGGTCACACGTCTGCTAACTTAGAAGGGGAGTGGGTGTGGCGTCGTGGGCTCCAGCGGTAACAGAGGAGGGTCCCATGGAGTGCACCAGATGTGATGGTCTCATGGTTGCCGATAACTTGATCGACATTAAGGAGAGCAGTATTCCGATGTGGATGAAAGGATGGCGATGTGTATCCTGCGGGAACATTGTCGATCCGCTCATCCAGCGACATCGGATGATCCAACAGGCGGGAGCGTTGCGCTTGCTCGGAAACGAAGCAGCTATGCCACGGCTCCGTCACGTGCTCAACGTTACGGCCTGAGTGTCGGTCGGCCCGACGATATCAACGATCGCTGATCCCTTGCCGTGATATCAAGATCTGTTCAATATGATTTCGGTTCTGCTCCCAACCTTTTGGTGCCCACGCGTTCTTCTGCCTAGCCCGCAATATTCATGACGGTTCGTCGCGAAATCGTTGAGTCGCGTCGCGAGACCGGCGCGCGGAGCCGTGAGGACCCGATGCGTACTCGTGCAGTACGGTGAGGATCTGAGGGGCGAGCCTGCTGGCCGAAGGCTCGTCGTAGCAGCGGATCGGCGATAGCAGCAGAAGCGCTCATGAATAATGCGGGCTAACTGTCGGCGTTCAAACTTGGTCATCCAGCTGTATGTTTTAGACCCTCTCCTCAGCGGGACTGACAGGGCCTATTCTCGCTGGCCTGTCGAACCCGTAAATAACTCGACAGGTTGGAGGCGATGTGTGAGGCTCGCTATAGTAAGGCACTTCTCTTGCTCAAACAGCTCTTCATGACACTCAACTCTATGACAGAAAGCTTCGATCTGGCGACGGCCCGAACCGGTCGCCGGCGGGATTGGCTGCGTGTCATGACCCTCAGTCTGGTAGTGACCGTGTCCTTTCTGCTGCAAGGTTGCCTCGCAGGAGCCTGGGTGGCAATGGTGGCAGTGGATTCAATGAGGAGCAGCAATGTGACCTTTGAGCCGTTCGAGCAATCATGGGTGGCACAGCAGGACCAATCGAACGATGCTGTCCACAATTTGAAGGTGACGAGCGTGGCAATCCTTCCGGTTGAGGGTGATCCGGAGATGGGCGCGCGGCTTGCCACCATGTTGCAGCAGGAAACCACGTTGCGCGTTGAGTCGCCGGCCACCGTCGCGGACGGAGTCACCGGAGCCGATCCGCGTTCGGCAGAAGCCGATGATGCGGATCGTAGCGCCTTGGCCAAAGAAGTCACGCGGGACCTGGGCGTCGATACCGTTCTCGTCAGCCGAGTTGCCGGTTCGACTTCTCATCCGAGCGACTGGGGGTGGAAAGCAGAGGGTTCACGACGTCTCTATCTCTACCTCGTGAATCACGACGGCCATCTGCTCTGGAAGGATGAACTGCCCTTCACGCTGGTAAATGGTTCCACATTGCCGCAGGAAGCATCCGTGCAGACCGATCTCAGCAATCACGTGATGCAGCATGTCAAAGAACTGCGCCTCGATGAACTTGGCTACCTACCAAATAAAACCTTGTACAGGATCCCAAAAAAAGTAGGCATTCTCACCCGCTAGTGTCCCGTCTCCGAAGTGAGGCGCATAATTCATCGACCTTTAACGCTGAAATTATGAACACTTACATAACCAGAACTATTAACCGAATTTCTGAGACGGGACACTAGACCCCGGCGACTACTTCACCCGCCCACCCTGAGGCTGCCAAGACAGCCTCTTTACCCAGAGACACGCATTTCCCCACGCAGCGTTCTCGACACCATTAAAGCGTGAATCGTTTCTCGTGAACATGCCGTAGTTGATTCTGCAACGAGAGCCGAACGACGCTTCACGAACGACGTGCGAAGAGACGGCCCTGTTGAGCATCCTGCGGAAGTTTCCTACTGTTATGCCACACATGCGGACCACCGAAATTCTCACGTGCCAAGTCAGTTTCTCCATAGCCTGCTAACCCTTCTTGCAGCGCTTCCCTTCCTCCGGTACAGTCTAACTCCATCATCCATCTCGGAGCCTGTGATCTCCATGCCGTTGTTCGATGTGCCATTGCTGGCTCGTCTTCAGGAAGAGTTTCGCCTGTCGATGAATCGACTGCTGGGAGATCTCTGCCTGGATTTAGAAAACCAATATGCAGACGTCGTGAAATCGTTGGCCTTGCCTGTGGCCTACTTCCGGTTCCTCGGGCAAGCACTCGATCGGGATGCGTATGCCCACTGGAAAGTTGTCGGCTGGATCGAAGCGCTGAACGACCTGGTCTACTTCATCGATTTGTTGCAACAGATTCGAGAGGAGCAGAATCCTCGTGAGTTCGCTGCGCAGCTGTTTGCCGAGTGCCAAGAAAAGTTCTTCGAAAACAGTTATCTGGACGATCTGTTCCCACGCGGGGTCTCGCAGGCCTCGGGACTCGAACGGCGACTCAACGAACTTTGCGCCCGCCTCACGCAGGAGCTGACACAGGAATCGCTCTGTCTCGTGCCGGGACTTCCGATGCTATGGTGCGCCTCTCGCAAGATTCCGTCCTGGACCATAGAGGTGCATCTCGGCCACAACATCGAACGGGCAGAGATGTTGGGGATGATGGCCGTTGGGATGGAGGGCGATATCTACGAGGCGCCTCCCTCGGTGAAGAGAGCCCTCAAACAAGCATCTGGCCAGACAACCATTCTAGTCCGGCCGCAAGAGCTGTCCCTGAAGATCGGACGAAACGTGATGCCTCTGTGCATGAGGAGAGGTAATCGGTTGGAGTGGAGCTGGACGCACCGGTCGCCAGTCGTGGCGATGGAGACTCGATCTGAGGCCGTCACAGTCGGGCCGACGCTCGTATACGGAAAGGACCGCCAACCTCGTACGGTGGCCTCCACCTCAGCCGATCAAGTGAAACGAATCAAACAGGCATGGACAATCGTACAAGAGGCCTGGCCGGAAGGGCACGAGGTCCTCGCGCTTTTGACCACTCGGATCATCCCGCTCAAGGCCAAGGGCGTTGTCAGCTTCAGTTATCGCCACCGGCCTGGCCTCTCCTTTATCAACTGCTTCGACCGGGACCACCTCGATCTGATCGACGATTTGATCCACGAGAATAGCCATCACCATTTAAATCTTTTATTGCGCAAACAGATTCTCTATCACGGGGATCGCAATCAGCAGATCTTCTATTCCCCCTGGCGCCGCAGCCTGCGTCCGGTCAGAGGCATTCTGCACGCGGCTTTTACGTTTGTGATAGGGGCGATGCTCTTCGAGCGACTCTCAACGTGGGCGTCTGGGCGGGGTGGCTTGGCTCGATGGAAACGAGCAGGACTGACCTCGCGCGATCTGCAACGAGCCAGGTTTCGCTGTCTTGAAGAAGTGGAATCTGTCCGATACTCCATTCAAGACTTGGAGTATGCCGGCTGGCATCTCAAGTGGCTCACCGGTTCAGGCCAGCGGCTGCTCAAGCAGTTGGCAGAAGCGATCGAGCAGGTTGAGCACAACATCGCACCCCAAAGAAAAGCAGTCCTCGCCTCCAAATTCGGTCCACCCCTCCGACGTCATATCAAGGAACTACACCAAGCCCGCCAAACCTACGGGCCAGTGCGGCTTGGCAAGGTGTGATCGCTGAGTCTTTACCGTGCGTTGTGTTCACATCGGGACTGGGGTATCATGGCACCCATGAAGGGCAACGTTCTCAAGACCAATAAGTCGGCAATTCATAAGCAGAAGAAGGGCTCCTCTTCTGAGTCCGCTGTCATGCGGCGCAAGGTGAAGCAGACCTTTGCAGAACAAGTCGAAGCCTTCATTGAGCGGTACCGTCCTGCCTTGAAAGCTCTTGCCAATGAGTAAACTAAGGCCCACCAAAGAAGGGTTATTGATTCCCTTTTCCTTATTGAAAGGGTTAACTGGACCCGTTTCTGTCCAGCGGCAGGGAAATGTGTTGCTCATCGAGTCTGAACGACGCCGGAGGGCTCGACGGCGTGCGGTCCGCATGGTCCAACGCTTGAGACGGGCTGCTGTCGAGCAACATTGAGGGCCACCATGACACTTCGTCGCAAACAACGAAAGTCTCAGGCCAAGCGCACTGCGCCAGTCCAACCGCGAGATCTGCAAAAACGGATTGCTCGTCAGAAAAAAGCCCTCCTCTCCCTCGCCGGAATCGGGGCCAGTGGGTTTACCGATATCAGCATTGAGCATGACACCTACCTGCACGAGAAACCTTGAGCCTGTCGGCCCATTCTTTCCGTACATCTGTCTTCGTTGACACCTCGGCGTTCTTTGCTCTTGCGGATCAGACCGATCGATTGCATCATCAGGCTCTACAGTATGTGCAATCCACGGATCGGCTCCTCATCACCAGCAACGTGATCGTTCACGAAACTATCACCCTCCTTCGCATGCGACTCGGCTACGAGCCGGCGTTGCAATTCGGACTCCGCTTGTTGGGTGAGGTCACGACTCCGATCATTAGGGTCACATCAGCCGACGAAGAAAGGGCTTGGGCCATCTTCCGTCAGTATCCTGACAAGCGGTTCAGCTTTGCGGATTGCACCAGCTTCGCGATCATGAAGCGACTCGGCATCGGAACCGCGTTTGCTTTCGACGAAGACTTTCGTCAATTCGGTCGATGGATAGTGCATCCCCTCGGCGAAATCCGTTAGCAGCGTTGAACGCTCCGCCGCCATGTGAAGGAACTCCATCAAGCCCGCCAAACCTACGGCCCGGTGCGACTGAGTGTAACGTGATTTCTCAATGAGGCCCGCAGATGCGAAATCTTTGAATAGTTTCCCCGGAGCATGTTCTTCTTTGATTTACCCTTTCTCTGGAGTGTGAGCGGTAGTTGTAGTACCTGGTTCTGGAAAAATCGCATTCATCATTACCTAGTAAGACAGCCAACCATGCGGCTGCGTCAGTACAAACTCTATCGCATAGATCGGGCCGATCCAGAATTTTTGAAACGCCATGTCCCATAGAGCCTTCGCCGGTTTTAACTAGATTCCACATTGCACTTGCCGGGTCGCCATGAATTAAGCTGTTCAGTGAACGAGTAATCTCTGGGCCACAGTTGGGAAACTTGCTCCCAGCGATCTCATTAAACATCTTTGCCAAGTTCGGCCGCTCTTTATGGCTCCAGCCTCGAGTCCAGAGGTCTATTTTGTCAGGGAATTTTTGCAAGTAGAGAAATGGTAATCGCGCGTTCGGCTAGAGGTCGCAGGAGAACTAAAGCACCATATATATAGCCTTGTCTTACAAGCTCACGGATCGAGAGGGTCAGGCTAATGCCAGCCGGGATAATCTGACAAGCGGCCCACTGCAGATCGTTCTTTTCAATTTTATGGGTGCGCGGTGCGATGTGAGAGTTAGTTTTAAGGCAGACGAGGATTAACCGGTCCAAAACGCAGACCGTTTCACGCCCTAAGTATGGTTCGTCATCAGGGGTAAAGATAATCTTCGTGTTTTGGGTAGGCGTGCTCATAAGTGGGATAGGAATCTTATCTTTGCAGGATGTTCAAGAAGATGATCCAGCGTGGGAGGTTAATTCTTCTGTCGCCCTAACTACAAGTGTGCCCGGCGTGGATTCTTTCGAGGTGAGTCCGGAGATCATTCATTGGCAGGAGCGGCTGGGATGCTCTCAACTGCGCGTGTCCAACAAGGGTCTTCCGATTCTTTATGCCTCTCTTGGAGGGAGTGGCCGAGGCTGCCCTTTACTGCGCGCATCGAACGAGCACCGTCTCACCGTGCGCGTTCTGCGAGCAAAAAGGGCACCTGGCCGCTCCCTCTCATCCTTCTGAGGCCGCGCGTTGCGCGAGCACGGAGAGCACCCAGTCGCTCCCGCCTCTTAGGGCTCAACAACAACATCGACATATGCAGGCACACTATCCGCCCCCTTCTTGTCCGTCACCCGCAGCTTGAACCGGTAGGTCCGTTTCTCTGACACGGTCGGCGCGAGGAACGAGGCTTCGGCGTTAGCCACGTCCAGCAGCGCGATCTTGCTGCCTCGTACCTGACTCCACGCATAGTACAGGGCTTCGCCTTCCGCATCGCGGCTTTTCAATCCGCTCAGCTTCACTTGCGATCCAGCCTTCACAGTCTTGTTCGTTCCGGCGTCGGCCACCGGCGGTTCGTTCGGCTCGTCGTTCACTGTCACCCCGACATCGAGTGAGGCTTGCTTGCCGCGGTTCGTGACCGTGAGGACGGTCTTACCGTTGCCGACGATCTGCAACAGTCCGCCGGGCAGCACTTGGATGACCTTAGGGTTCGAAGATTCGTAACTCGTGCCGGAGGCAGGGGAACTGATGCGTCGAGTGACGCCGTCGGCGAACTCGCCCACGACCGGCAACTCGAAAATCTTGCCCATTGAATCGACGTGGCCGAATGCAGAAGATTGTCCCGCTCGTCCGAGCTGCAGGGGTTTATCGGTTTCGAACTCAATGGTCGCGAGAGCGGCGTCTGGTTCTACATTCACCAGGATTTCGTCGAAGACGGATCTCGTCCCCAAGCGTCCTCGCGAAATTTCGGCGACTGCCAGCAAGCGCATGGGCCCGATGCCGTCTTTCGGGACCAACAACGGGCCGCCGAAGGGCGGGTTATGGTCGGACAATCCGATCAGCGCCACCGGCGCAACGATTGACCCCATGGCGGTGGCATCTTCCTGTTCGACCAAGGTGTCATCCTGTTCGCCATACCAATAGTAGCGGACCTGGACGATGCCGGAATCTTTGCCGAGGTCCACACGAGCGGTGACGGTTTTTCCTGCCGTTAGTTTGCCCCCCTCCACTGGCTCTGTGATCTTGAAGGCGCGCGCCTGCTGCGCCGGAAGCGCAACGCAAAAGGCAAAAGTAAAAAGGCAAAAACTCAATCCCAACTTTCCCCTTTTACCTTGAAGCTTTTTACTTCTCACAGTCATCTCTTCAGGTGGAAGGGGACGTCGGTCAGGATGACACGATCTTTGAATAAGAGCGAAGCTTTCAGGAGGAGGGCTCGCTGATTGTGGAGGATACCCTGCCACCAGCGAGCCGGAAGAATTTCTGGAATCACGACGGTGACCCAGGTGTCGGGTTCCTTTTCCAGAATTTCTTCGATGTAGTCGAGGAAGGAACCCAAGATGGATCGATAGGGCGAGGACAAGACGACGAGATTGACGCCGCATCCCCACTGGGCCCACTGTATTTCGAGTCGGGCCGTGTTTTCCGGGTCTACGTCGACTAATACCGCCCGAATTTCTCCTGGCCGGCTTCGGGCATAGTCTACCGCGCGGACGATGGCACGGTTCACCCCGCTGATCGGAATGATGACGATATTGCGGCGAGGCATCGGAGGGCGGCTTCCTCGCCGGTCGAGTGCGATCTGATCGGAGACGGCCTTATAGTGCGAGTGAATGCCTCGGAACATCATGATCAGGATTGGGATCAGGACGATGACGATCCAGGCACCGTGCATCAACTTGGTGCTGGCGATGATCGCAGTCGCAATGGCGGTGGCGACCGCGCCGATGCCATTAATGAGAATTTTCTTCCGCCAATGAGGTCCGCGCTTACCCAGCCAGCGACGGACCATGCCGGTCTGCGAGAGGGTGAACGAGAGAAACACGCCGACGGCATAGAGCGGAATCAGTGCGTGGGTGTCACCGCCGAATATAACAATGAGCAAACAGGAGAAAACACCCAGGATGATAATGCCGTTGGAGAATACCAGGCGGTCGCCCATAATCTCCATCTGGTGGGGCATGTAGCCGTCGCGGGCCAACAACGATGCGAGGCGTGGAAATCCGGCGAAGGCGCTGTTTGCCGCGAGGACCAAGATCAACATCGTGGAACCTTGCAGCAAATAGTAGAGGACTCCTTCGCCGAAGATGGCGCGCGCAACCTGCGAGACAACGGTTTCATCGTCTTTCGGCAGGACGCCCAAGTGATACGCCATCGTACTGATACCGAGGAAGAGTGTGCCCAGGACGAGCGCCATCGTGATCATCGTGATAACGGCGTTCTTCGGTTCCGGGGGGCGAAACGCCTGCACGCCATTCGAGATGACTTCCACGCCGGTGAGTGCCGTACAGCCTGATGAGAAGGCACGGAGCAGGAGAAACAACGACACCGATTCGACCGCGGTTTGAGAGGCCACGCTCTGAGAGACCACGGGGGTGAGTTGTCCAAACAGGAGTTGAAATGTTCCGACGGCCAACATGAGGAGCATGCTCCCAATGAACATATAGGTCGGGACGGCAAACACTTTCCCCGACTCCCGAACACCGCGCAGGTTGACCAGGAGAACGATCACGATGGCACACACGCCGAGTACCGTGCGGTACGGAAAGAGAGGGGGAATGGCGGAGGTGATCGCGGCGATGCCAGCCGCCACGCTGACAGCGACGGTCATGACATAATCGATCATCAACGAGGCCGCTGCGGTCAGTCCTGGCCATTCACCCAGGTTCGATTTCGACACGATGTAGGCGCCGCCGCCTCCCGGATATTCGAAAATGATCTGGGAGTAGGAGCGTGTCAAAATCGCAAGCAGGAGGATGATCATGAGGCTGATCGGAATCGA
>JBGPVY010000255.1:0-4051 GCA_041491905.1 Nitrospiraceae bacterium
CCGCCGAAGATCCATTGATAGGCGATGACTTCATGGGGCGTGCCGGTCCGCAGAATGTCGGCAAACACGCCGATCGTGCAGAGAAATGACAACCCCACCGATCCCCAGGCAAGCCGGTGCGCGACATCGTGGGAATACCGCCTGCCCGCGAGCCCATTCAGGATCACGGCCAGCAGGGGGAACAGCGGAATGAGCTTTATGAGTAGATCGGTCACGTTACCACTTTAAGAGGTTCATCTCGTCCACGTTTGTGGAGATCTTTCCACGGAACACGACGATGATGATGGCCAGCCCGATCGCCGCTTCCCCGGCAGCAATGGCGATGATGAAGAGGGCCACCAGTTGGCCCGCCATGGATTCCAGGTAATGGGAGAAGGCTACGAGGTTAATGTTCGCCGCGTTCAACATGATCTCGACAGACATCAGCACGATGATGAAGTTCCGTCTGATCAATACGCCGAGCAGGCCGGTGATAAAGAGCACGGCGCTAACGGCGACATATGCGCTTAGAGGAACCATAGTTACCCGTTAGGCGTGAGGCGCACGACCCATTATCTTTTCTCTTGCTGCTCGTCCCCTCACGCCTAACCCCTTACGTCTTACGTTCTCGGTTGACCGGTTTCGGCGTTTTTGCCAGCACAATCGCTCCGATGACGGCGCCCAGCAGGAACACCCCGACTATTTCGAACTGCAACAGATATTCGCTGAACATTTTGATCCCGACCGCGTAGGTATCGCCGTCCTGAAGTACCGCCACGGTAGTCGCATCGCCCTTTGCACCTCCGAATGGTGAACGGACTAGGAGGGCCAACACATACAATGATCCGATGGCTGCTGGAGCCAGAAAGTACAGGTATGAAGAGTGGAAATACCGGTCGTCGGTCTTCAAGTTCAGGAGCATCAGTACGAAGAGGTACAAGACGAGGATCGCACCGGCGTAGACGATGACCTGCACGGCCCAGAGGAACTCGGCGTTGAGGAGGATAAAGAGTCCGGAGACATGGACCAATAGGGCCAGGAGGGCCAGGCCGCAATGCACCGGGTGCTTTAGCGTGACAGTCAAGACACCCGCAGCAATACTGGCCAGTGCGAAATAGGCAAAAAAGACCAAAACCATCGATCGCCTTAGCCCAGATGCTTGGGTAGTGGTTGGGTCGGCTTCAGTACCGATTGCGGGAAGTAATACCGATATTCCCGGCTTTCCTCAACGTTCTTTTCCTGATTATGCGCGTACAAGTATTTTTTTGCATCGTCGAGATGGCGCTCGCCGATTTCATACAGCCGCTTCTTGTCGAACAGCAAGGTGCGCTTATCATGGGTCGAGAACTCGTACATCTTCGTCATAGCCAGTGCGTTGACGGGACAAGCCTCGACACAGTAGCCGCAAAAGACGCATTTCGTAATGTCGATGTAAAACTCGCTGGCGAATCGCTGCAGCGGACGCTCCGGATCTTCCGAGCTGATGACCTTTATGCAGCGGGATGGGCAGGCAGCTTCGCAGAGGTCACAGCCGACACAACGTTCCTGGTGATCGTCGTAGCGTAAGAGCGCGAGTGCCCCCCGGTGGGTGTCGGGAAGGATTCGTTGTTCCCGTGGATACTGGAAAGTGATGGGCTTGTGGAACATGTGCTTGAACGTCACCTTCATCGCGTCCCAGATCTCATAGAACAATGCATCCTGTAGAATTTGCTTTATCAGTGCGGTAACACGCATGTGCGCATCCTGCTCCCTCTTACGCCTTTTCGATCGTCACGCGGGTCTGCTTGAACGAAGGAACTCCAGTCGTCGGATCAACCTCGACCGACATCAAGTCTTTCACTGGCGGCTCATTGAAATGCTCCGGGAAGAAACAGGTCTGAGGGGCGATGGATTGATCGGGCTGCACCGCCAATTGCATTGAGCCGCGGTCCGATGTGAGGCGCACCGTCGTCCCCTCACCTACTGCGAGCCGTTCCATATCTTGGGGATTCATCCTGAGCCGCCCGGTATTGGGGGCGATCGTGATGAGCCCGGGGGCTTTGGTGGACATCTTACCGGAATGATACAGGACCTGTCCCATCACCAACGCGAAGGGTCGCTGGTTCTTGGAGTCTGATGGAGCGGAGGCTCGATAGCGCGACGCCACATCGGTGGTGTAGCCGTTTGAGAGATAGCGGTCCACCGTCGGCACAACCTTGCGTGGCTGTCCGAGGTTGTAGTACCCGGGCAACAACTTCATGATCTCGGCTTGAATATCGTTCGAGGATTCGTATTCCCATTGACAGCCCAGCGCGTTGGCCAGTGCCGTCATGATGTGCCAGTCCGGCAAACTTTCCCCGATTGGATCGATGGCCTCGCGGACGCGCAGGACTCGGCCTTCCAGATTGGTGAAGGTGCCGTCCTTTTCCGCAGAGGTACAAGCCGGCAGCACCGCATGCGCCATGCGCGCAGTGTCGGTTAGGAACGGATCCTGGACGACGAGCAACTCCAGTCGATCTAACGCGGCACGGACTTCCATCGATGCGGGTAACGTGGCGAGCGGGTTCTCTCCGATGACATAGAGGGCGCGGATCTGGCCGCTCCTGCAGCGCTTGAGAATCTCGACGAGATTCGCGCCGGAACCAGCCGCTGGGAGCGTGACGTCCCAGGCCTTGGCAAAGCGGTCGCGAGCCGTCTGATCGTTGAATGAGGCTTGACCAGGAAGGAATTCCGGCGCGGCGCCCATGTCTACAGCGCCCTGCTCGTTCGGTTCTTCTGTCACCGTATTCACACCACAGCCGGGTTGGCCCAACTTGCCTGTGATCCAGGCGAGGTCAATCAGTTTCAAGACGTTCTGATACCCGTCGGGCCGGCGGACGATGCCTTCAGCGCAGAGGATGATGGATCGGGACGCTTCGGCGAAGATCGCCGCGGTGTTTTTCAACGCCTCGACCGACATGCCGGTGTGCGCAGCCACCTGCTCCAACGATATATGGGCCACGGCGGCCTTCAGGGCTTTGAAAGCTTGCGGGTGCTTCTTGGTGCAGTCTTCGTCGATCAAGTCCAGCTCCAGGGTGGCCTTCACTATTCCGTCGATTACGAGTCCTTCCGTTCCAGGCTTGATCAGGACGGGATGGGATGCGAGCTTGGCCATGTTCGTGACGGTGGAATCGATGACCACCACTTGCGCTTTATAGACGCGAATCGCTTCTTTGATACGCACGGCCGTGAGTGGGTTTGTCTCCGTGATGTTGGAGCCAATGAGTATCACGGCTTTGGCTTTTGTCAGGTCTTCCCAGTCGTTCGGGCTCCGCCCAATCCCTAAGGCATGCCGGGAGGCATGGACGAAGTTGAGGTGGCCGTAGCGCGCGCTGCTGTCGAGATGGTTGGTCCGAAACCCAGCGCGCATGAGTTTCTGGAAGAGATACAACTCTTCATTGGTGCAGCGGGCAGTGATCAGGCCGGCAATCGCGTCGGGTCCGTGCTTGCGTCGGATTTCGGAGAACCGATCAACCACCTGGTGCATGGTTTCGAGCCAGGGGGTTTCGACGAGCTGATTGCCTTTGCGAAGGAGCGGTTGTTTCACACGTGCGGGGCTATCGATGTACTCGAACCCAAACCGCCCTCGCACACAGAGCCCCCCGTGCCCCTTGGCCGTCTCGGCCCGGTCGCCCCATTTGTTCTTCCAGGACAGAGGTGAAGTCACGCGGACGACCTCAGCGTCCTTGGTCTCGAGGTACATCTGGCAGCCGTCCCCGCAGTAGTTACACGTCGTCGTGGTTTTCTTCATCTGCCACGGCTTGTACAAATATTTAGAGAACTTGTTCGTGATGGCGCCGACCGGGCAGACGGCGAGGCAGTCTCCGCAGAACTCGCAGGACAGTGCAAGATCCCCCTTCGGCACAACTTGATTGAATCCGCCCTTCTTCATGAACTGGAGCGCGTCGATCATCAACACGTCTTTACACACGTTGATGCACTCCGCACAGGCGATGCAGCGGTTCATATTAAAGTCGAGCACCGGGCTGCGCGTATCTTCCGGAATAAATTTCTGTTTCGCGTTGGCCAGGTTGGTGACTCCGTGCTGGAAGGC
>JBGPVY010000303.1:0-3179 GCA_041491905.1 Nitrospiraceae bacterium
ACCGGATATGCGACGATTGGAGCGATTGGTTTTGAGGGTCGTTGGGACTACGGCGTCATCGGCACTGTCACCAACCTCGCCGCCCACCTGTGTGCGGAAGCGCAGCCCGGCCAGATTCTGGTTTCACAGCGGTTTCTCAACCAGGTCGAAGATCTGGTGCAGGCCGAGCTCCTTGGAGAATTTGCGCTCAAAGGGTTCAGCCGAACCATTACGACCTTCAATATTCTACGTCTGTCGTGAAGCTTCAAGACCGTATTCAACCGAACTGGCTGCCGCATCGATTCCAATACGTTCGTCCCCTTTTCAACCCCATCAAGAACTCCCATGTTTCCCAGGCAAATCCATGAGTTGTCAGACTGCAAGCACCATGAGCTCTCTGGCATGACCGTTGCCGGACGTGGCAGTTGTCTCCTCGTGCAGCCGGAACTATACTAGAGCCACCTTACGAAGATCTCTGCGCCATACCATTGAGGTCGCGCACCATGTGCCTGCGTCTCTCTCGTACAAACCGGCCCCACAGACTCTCAACCACCCGACCAGGTGGCAATCGTATCGATATACCAGGGAGGTCCTATGAACATGGAAACAAGGCGGGCCAAAATCCTTATCGTTGATGATACACCGGCGAATGTCACCCTGCTGACCGACCTGCTCGAGAACAATGGATATCTCACAATTCAGGCCACGTCTGGTCACGAGGCCCTCGATCAGTTGAACAGGGACACTCCTGATCTGGTTCTTCTGGACGTAAGAATGCCGGAGATGAGCGGTTATGAGGTCTGCAAGCGAATCCGAGAGCAGCCCGACACAGCCCTGCTCCCGGTCATCATGATAACCGCGTTTGACCCGGCTCAAGAACGAATCCACGGGATCGAAGCCGGAGCGGACGATTTTCTCTCGCAGCCGATCAATCAACAAGAACTCCTCGCGCGAGTCCGCTCTCTTCTTCGAGTCAAAACCCTGCATGATGCCGTGAAGGCTCACGCGGGAGAACTGGCCGAATGGAACAAGAAGCTGGAGATTAGGCTGTCCCAAGAGGCGAAATTAGCAGAGGTGGCTCGGTCCCTTGCAGATATCACTCATGAGGTGAAGAATCTTATCATGCCGGTCGTCACCGGCACAGAGCTGTTAGAAGCGGAACTGCAAGAGCTCTTCGCCAAGCTTCCGCAAGCCGAGCGGGAGAACGGGAAGGCGAGCCAGAACATGTGCAAGGAAATTACGGAGATGCTGAACAATGCGTCCCACCGAATTCAGGAACGGGTGAAAGAAATCGGTGACTGCGTCAAGAATCTCAGCACTCCGCCGAATTTCTCGTCTTGCCAGGTGACGGGAGTGGTCGAGAGCGTTCTGAAAACACTACGTCTAGTGGCCAGTGAGAAGCGTATCCTGCTGCGCACCGAAGGCCTTGGGTCTTTACCGCCCATTAGGGCCGACGAACGGCGTCTGTTCAACGTCTTTTACAACCTCCTCAATAATGCAATCCCGGAAGTGCCGTCCGGTGGATCTGTGACGGTGAAAGGCAGCGTCGAACCCGACTCCAAGAACATTATTTTCTCAGTTGCAGATACTGGCCGAGGGATGTCTTCAGAAGTACGGGAAAGTCTCTTCACGAATCGGGTCATTAGCCGCAAACATGGCGGGACAGGGTTGGGAACGAGAATTGTTAAGGATGTAGTGGATGCGCATGGGGGTTGGATAAGAGTCGAGAGCGAGGAGGGCAAAGGGACAACGTTTGTATTCAGCCTGCCGTTTGAACCGTCACGGCAGGACGCAATACAGGCCTGAAGAGAATGTAAAAAATGGGGGAGCTATGTTGTTAGGGAGAATCTTGGTGGTGGACGATGAAGCGGACGTCAGGAAATCAGTTCGTATGACCTTTTAAAGTTCTCCCTCAGGTCCGCCGCTAGGTCCCCATTTCCCACGACGCCAGATATTTCACTTGCTCCTTCGTCAGCGTATCAATCTTCATCCCCATGCCGGCGAGTTTGAGGCGGGCGATTTCTTTGTCGATCACCGGCGGTACCGGATAGACCTTATTCTCCAGCTTCTTGTAATTCTTCACCAGGTACTCCGCACCGAGCGCCTGGTTGGCGAAGCTCATGTCCATGACGCTGGAAGGGTGGCCCTCGGCCGTCGCCAGGTTCACGAGTCGTCCCTCGCCGAGCAGACTGACCCGATGGCCGGTCTTCAGCGTGAATTGCTCGACGCCCGGTCTGATGAGGCGCTTCTTGCGGCTCAATTTCTCCAAGGCGGGAATATCCAACTCGACGTTGAAGTGGCCTGAGTTGCAGACGATGGCCCCTTCCTTCATCATGGCGAAGTGCTCACTGCGGATGACTTTGAGGTTGCCGGTGACCGTGACGAAGAAATCTCCCACCAGCGCGGCCCGTTCCATCGGCATGACGCGGAACCCATCCATCACCGCTTCAATCGCCTTGACCGGATCGATCTCGGTGACGACGACATCGGCGCCCATGCCTTTGGCGCGCATCGCGATCCCGCGCCCGCACCATCCATAGCCTGCGACCACGAAGGTGGTGCCGCAGATCAGCCGGTTCGTCGCGCGGATGATCCCGTCGATTGTGCTCTGGCCGGTCCCGTAGCGGTTGTCGAACAGGTGCTTGGTGTCGGCATCGTTCACGGAGATCACCGGGAACTTCAGCACTTTTTTCTCGGCCATGCTGCGGAGTCGGATGACGCCGGTGGTGGTCTCTTCCGTGCCGCCGATCACGTGTTTCAGCATGTCTTTGCGCTTGGAATGGATCAGCGAGACGACATCGGCCCCGTCGTCCATCGTGATCTGCGGTTTGTGGGCGATAGCCGATTGGATGTGCTTATAGTAGGTCTTGCTGTCTTCGCCTTTAATCGCGAAGGTCGGAATGCCGTCATGTTTGACGAGCGCCGCCGCGACTTCATCCTGCGTGCTGAGCGGATTGGAGGCGCAGAGCCGGACATCGGCTCCGCCTGCCTGGAGCGTTTTCATCAGATTGGCGGTCTCGGTCGTCACGTGGAGGCAGGCCGTAACGCGGAGCCCTGCGAACGGCTTCTCTCGCTGAAACCGTTTCTTGATAAGGCGCAGTACCGGCATGGTGGCTTCGGCCCATTCGATCTTGAGTTTGCCCTGGTCTGCTAGCTTGATATCCTTCACATCGTATTCCACTGATCTCCTCCTCGTTAGG
>JBGPVY010000107.1:0-9019 GCA_041491905.1 Nitrospiraceae bacterium
CTAGTTGTTCAAGCAGGATACGCTCGGAAGAATTCTGCTGGATTGGTGCCACCGCTTGCTGGATCTCTCGCACCTGAGTCCAGGCGATCTGATCGCTCACGAACTGAGCTTTGAGTTGGCCGAGTAAATCCAGCCGACGCGGCCGGTCGATCAATTCTGTGTCCGCAATCGTGTCCGCTGCGCGGGCAAACAGATAGGCGAGGCTGACTTGATCGCGCACATCTGCCGGGACCACGACCAACGTCGTGTAGAAGAGACGGGACACTTGCTTGAGGAGATCGCGGAGCAATTCCTGCTTGGAGGGCGCTATGCTCGTAGACACACCTATCGCACTTCCAACTTCCCTTCCATCCCTTTGTCGCGATGGCTGGGCAACGGCCAGAGCCGTTTGTCGCAATAGATGGGAAATATGCCAGGCTGAGGTGGCGTAAATGTAATGGTGACCGTCTTGCCGGCACTCACTTCCTGTTCGACGAATAGGCTTCCTGCTGGGTCCTTGATGATGAAATTATGCGGGATAATCGTCGTCACACTGGTCAGCGTCAGTTCAACCGGTTTCCCAGCTTCAACAATCAAATGGCTTGGGGTATACGAGTAGCTATCAAGCGTGAGCGTGGCTCGCTGCACCCCGTCTGCCGCTACCGGGATTACCACAGGAGTGCCGGGCTGAGATGGTTCCGCTGCATGAACGGTCGTCACGCCGACAAATATCAGCAACCAGACAGTCGCCAACATGTGGATCAATCGCATAGGCACCCCATCGATGAGCCAGTTCTAACAGGAAGGACGGGAATGGGTCAACTTTGTCCAGGAGTTTCAGGCACTTCGGGCGCCTTGACCTTGGTACTAATGGAGTTATTTCTTTCAGCACATCGTCATAGCGATCTCGATGGAGATGCATTTCGCCGAATCGGTTAGTATAATCACTCGCACTGGTGACTCGCCCGAATAACGGGGCGAGGACATGGTCGTGAAGGAGGATCTCGATGAAGTGGATGAAAGGCATGTTCCTACTGTTGGCTGCCAACATTCTGATCATGGTGACGCTCTCGCTCACCGTGCCGTTGCTTATCAATTTCGTTCTGCCCATGTTCGGGATCGATCTGCAAGGATCGGTCGACCTCAGCTCGTTAGTTTGGGCCCTCGCCTTCGGCTTTGGCGGCGCCTTTATCAGTTTGGCCTTTTCCAAACAAATGGCCCGGGCCATGTTGGATTGCCGCCAGATCAGCCAACCTCGGTCGCAGGCCGAACAGGTCATTTACGGCTCCGTCCAGGAAATCGCGCAACGGCTCCACATTACGATGCCTGAGGTGTGGGTCTACGAATCCCCCGATCCCAACGCCTTTGCGACCGGCCCCAGCAAGAACAACTCAATGGTGGCTGTCTCGACTGGATTGTTGAGCAATCTTCAAGAGCAGGAAGTGCGCGCCGTCCTCGCCCACGAAATGGGACACGTTTACAACGGGGACATGTTCGCGACGACCGTGTTGGCGGGGCTGATGAATACCTTCGTGTACTACATCGCGATGTGGGTGCGTCGGTTCTTCGCAGAACGCGATCAAGTTGCTCTCGGTTTTGGGTTGTCGATTGTGCTCCAGATCATCGTCAGTCTCCTGGCCTCGGTCCTGATCTGCTGGTTTTCGCGTCAGCGTGAATATGGCGCGGATGCCTTTTCAGCCAAGGTGTACGGCAAGGACTCGATGATCTCGGCCCTTCGTGCGATCGATCGATGGGTCACCCGTTCGCAGGTCGAGTACTCCACACAGGATGCGCTCGCGACGATGAAGATCTCCGGTAATTCCTCAGGATTCATGCATCTCTTTGCCACCCATCCCCCAATGGAAGCGCGCATTGACGCCTTAGAGCGACTCTAACCGCAGGATGTTCGATGGGAAGGTTGCGCCATACATTGGTGGGATTGCTCCAGGAATTGGCTTGATCGCCGGTGGTGGATCGAGCGACCTCGTAAATCATGCAGGCTAAAGCCCTCAGACTTTTCGATAAAACGAAATGTGCGTTCGATATTCCTGAATCGCGGCAGCCAATGCCTGGCTGCCGCGAGAGATATTCGCGTCCAGGGTGTCTTCGATCACGGGATCATCGATTTCCACATCATAGCGATCTTGTACGTTCGTTCGGACAGGCCCCTGTGTCACCTCCCGCGGCATGAAAATTTCTTTCCAGACTTCTTTCTCGACCAGACACACGTCTCTGAATCGCTCATAGAGCAGCGTCAGCTTCTCTTGATCCGTGACTTTGATGCGCTCTCCCATCCTGTTCCTTTTCTCTGTTTAGCCGCATACTCATGAGTGCTTCTGCCGCAATCACCAATGTGTGAGCGACAGGCGCGCCGCTAGTGCGGGTTCACGCCGGCAGGAGCAGCACCTTCGACAATGGTAAAACGCATGGTGCCCACTTGATTGCCCGCATGAAAAGACTGTTGTCCGAGCGGCGTGATGAACAGTTTCACCAGATACGTCCCGACGTCCCAGGCGTCTCCAGGCTTCTTGAGTTCCAGGAATCCATAGCGCTCATGCCCGGGCACTTCCAAGGTGTCTTTGCCGAGCGGCACGGATGAGAGGACGCCCTTCTCCCCCTCCAGAAACCATTGAGCGCTGAACTGGGTAGGATCTTCCAGCGGGGCTGACTCGAACACAATATAGATCGCGGGAATATCCCGAGGAAACACCGATCCCGGCTCGATGGGCTTCAGCCGAGGATCTTGCGTGTACCAGCCTTTCCGTCCAAACGTATCCCACTCGACGTCATACCCTTTGGCCATCTTGATCCAGGTAAAAAGGGATTGCGGGATACCCTTCTTCTGTTCGTCGAACGACGGGCTTTGCGTGGGATCGGCCTCGGTCGTCGCTTGCTCCTTCGGCGCGAACAGATCCCGCGCCTCGACTTCCTGCCAGACACACACGACAACGCTCAGGCCGGCAAGCACGCTTGCCAGGAGCTGGTTCCCTATACTTCTGGTCTCTATCATTGGAGCCATCATAATCGCTGTCGACTCGTACCATGATGGTATCGAGAGATCAGCAAGGGGTCAATCATCGACTGAACAAGCTGCTCATCTATTTCCATTCCGCCTCCCTAGCTTCTGTGCTACGCTCGGTCGGAACTCCTTCTCAGCCGAGGATCATGTGCATCTGACACCGCCAGGACATATACAAGAGACCGCGTCAAGCAGCTCCCGGCCGCAGAGTGCCGGCGAGCGAGGCCTTCGCTACGGACTCCGAGATGGCGCCTGCCAGGCCGTCACGCAAGGAAGCGGGGAACAATACCTCTCCGCCTTCGCCCTGCTCCTACATGCAAGCCCGTTCCAATTGAGCGTGCTATCGGCATTGCCCCAACTTATCGGGACAGTGGCTCAACTCGTCTCTGTTAAGTTATTACAGTGGTTCCCCAATCGCAAAGCCCTTATCTCTGCCGGCACCGTTGGGCAAGCCTTCGCCTGGATTCCCATCGTGGTCCTGCCGCTGCTGCATCCGCAGTGGGGTCCCTGGCTCGTCGTGGGCGGCGCCGCTGCCTATTTTGCTTGCGCCCATTTTACCACGCCGGCTTGGAATAGCTTGATTGCCGATTGGCTCGACCAGCATGAACGGGGCGCCTATTTCGCACGCCGAGCCCAAATCATCGCCAGCCTCAGCTTCTTCGCGCTCTGCGGAGCCGGATGGGTGCTGAGCCTCTGGCAACATTCCACCACTGCCTGGTGGGGATTCGTGCTGATCTTCGCCTTGGCCGGAAGCGCTCGCATTCTCTCGGCTTTGGCCTTGTCCCCCGTTCAAGATGTGCATCCGACCGCTCACCGGGAGGCTCAGCAAGGATTTCGCGGCTTTTTCCGTCAGAGCGCGACAAAGGACTTCCGTCGCTTCTTGCTTTTCTCAGGCCTAATGCATGCGTCCGTGTTAATCGCTGGTCCATTTTTCGTCCTGTACATCCTTCAAGATATTCATCTGTCGTACTTCGGCTATGGGGGATGGTTGGCCGCTGGCCTCCTCGGTCAACTCCTCACCCTGCAGGCCTGGGGCCAATTCGGGGACCGCTTCGGAAACAAAGCCTTGTTGTCCATCACCGGCTTCACGGTGCCAATTTTGCCGATGCTGTACCTCGTGAGTACGAATCTGGTCTTTCTTCTGGCAGTCAATTTTTTGGGCGGCGTCATTTGGGCCGGCTTGGCATTGGGACTGCAAAACTATGTGTTCGATTCGGTCAGGCCGGAGGACCGTGCGAAAGCCATCGCGCTGTACAGCACGGTCAATGCAGTAGGATGGTCGGTGGGAGCCTTGCTTGGGAGCTGGTTAGTAGAACGACTTCCCTCACGCATCGAGTGGGCAGGAGTCATCCTCCAGCCTGCATCCAATTTGCCTTTTGTCTTCTTTCTCTCAGGCGTCTTGCGGCTGCTGGTCTCGTCCAGCCTTCTTGGCACCTTCCATGAAGCGCGCCAAGTGGAGAGCGTTCCTAGGCAACAACTTCTTTGGGAATTGCCGCTCGTGAAACCCGTTGCCCAGTTTGTGGTCTGGACCCTACCCAAATCGAATCGGTAGGTGCCGAGCTCACTAATATGGCACCGGTGGCTGGGCAGCTCGCTCTTGTTCTTCTTGCTTGAGCTTCTCGAACGCCCGATCTGCATGGCTACGCACTTGATCCGCGGTCGGCGGTGGAGGGCCCTTCGGTCCATCGCTGGCGCAGGCCCCGACGACCGAGAACACCGCCAGACTCATCAGGCCTGCAACCATGGCTCGCTGCCATCTCTTAACAATTCCATGATAGATCAACATACAGTCCCTCCCGCATTAAGCCCCATTGCCTCAAGGACTCACCACCGCACCTAATTTACTCCCCTCAACCACCAGAACACTACTGCTCCCGCTGCACCCTCGCCCGGTACGTGCGATACGTCATTGACTGGGTCCTGACGGCGCGGTATTGTCACCAACACACCATCTAAACTCCCTGAGGCTCCATGTCGCTGCATGACCGTCTGACAGAAGATTTGAAACTGGCCATGAAGGCCCGCGACCAATTGCGGATGGACGTGATTCGCATGATCAAGGCCGCCGTGATGAACAGGGAAATGGAGATCAAGAAGGATCTCGACGATGCCGAAATGAGCCGCGTGATGATGACCATGATCAAGCAACGCCGGGAATCGGTCGAGCAATTTGAAAAAGGTAACCGAGCAGAACTCGCCGCAAAAGAACGGCAGGAAATTACTATTCTCGAATCCTATCTTCCTCAAGCCCTCTCTCCCGAGCAGCTCTCCACCATCGTTGACGCGGTCATTCAGGAAACCGGCGCTCGATCTCTGAAAGAGATGGGCGTGGTGATGAAAGCCGTGATGGTCCATGTGGCCGGCCAACCAGTAGACGGCAAGCAGATCAGCGATCTCGTCCGCGCCAAGCTCAAGTAGCCAATCGGCACCTGCTATACTGAAAGGTGATTGCTCGCACCGCATGTGTGAGCGCCTGGCAGGAATCGGCATGGGCATTCTTATCGTCGACGACTCTCCAGACCAACAGGTACTCCTTCGCGCAATCCTTGGGAAGGCCGGCCATACGGATCTCCTGAGCGCCGATTCGGCAAAGACTGCGTTCCCCATGCTCGACATGGACGGCCAGGAGTCGCCCACCCAGATCGACTTGATTCTGATGGACATCCTCATGCCGGAGCTGGATGGAGTCGAAGCCTGTCGTCAGATCAAGAGCCGTCCACATCTTTGCGATATTCCCATCATCATGGTCACGGCGAAAAGCGATCTCTCTAATCTCCAAGCCGCCTTTGCGGCGGGAGCGAATGATTACATCACCAAACCGGTGAACAGCGTGGAACTTCTGGCACGCGCCTCCTCCGCGCTGGCGCTGAAAAAGGAAATGGACTGCCGCAAGGCGCGCGAAGGGGAGCTCCGTCGCAGCAATGATGCGCTGCAGAAAGCCCTGCGGGATGTCAAAGTCCTCAGAGGACTCATCCCCATCTGCGCATCCTGTAAAAAGATCCGCAATGACGGCGGATTTTGGCAACAGTTGGAGGAATATATCGGCGAACATTCCGAGGCCGAATTCAGCCACGGCCTCTGTCAGCCCTGCGTCAAAAAGCTTTATCCTGGAGTTTCCCAGGACTAACTGCTACGATTTCTCAGGCACGCCACTCGTATTCACTGGAGTCAAAGCGCATGGGCATCTTGATCGTTGATGATTCGGCGGACGACCGCCTCTTGCTTCAGTCGATCCTTTCGGCTGCCGGCTACGACGATCTCCTGGTCGCCGACTCGGCCGCCGCCGCATTCCGTTTGCTTGGACTCGATGATGGGAAGCACGGCGCCGCCTCTCGAGTCGACCTGATCCTCATGGACATCGTCATGTCGGAGATGAGCGGCATCGAAGCCTGTCGCCAGATCAAAGCGGTCGAACGATTCCGTGACACGCCCATCATGATGGTCACCGTGAAGACCGATCCCGTCGATCTCCAACTCGCCTTCGCCGCAGGCGCGCTCGACTACATCGGGAAACCCATCAACAAGATCGAGCTCTTGACTCGCGTCCGGTCGGTCTTGCGTCTGGTCCACGAAATCGACCGGCGGCGGGCCCGGGAGCAGGAACTCCTTGAGGTCATGCGTCAACTCCAGGAAGCGAACCAGATGCTGCTGCGCCTGTCCAGTCTTGACGGCCTCACCGGCATTACCAACCGACGGCAATTTGACGACTTCTTGGACCAGGAATGGCGCCGTGCCGTTCGCGAATTGACGCCGCTCTCTCTGATCATGCTCGACATCGATCGTTTCAAATCCTACAACGATACCCTCGGCCATACGTCGGGCGACGAATGCCTCCGGCAGGTTGCCGCCGCTATCTCGGGAGCCGTCAACAGACCAGGAGACCTCGTCGCTCGGTATGGCGGCGATGAATTCGTGGTCGTCCTTCCCGGCACCCGTACGGACGGAGCGGCACAGGTGGCGGAATCGCTTCGGCAACGAATTGAGGCCCTCGGTATTACACACTCCGACGGTGACTGCGCCACCATCAGCGCGGGCTTCGCCAGTACGATCCCCAGCCGGAACACCTCCCCCACCGATTTGATCAAGGCGGCGGATCAAGCGCTCTATCAAGCCAAGCAAGAAGGCCGCAATCGGACTAAACAAGCCGGCACACTCTCTCTCGTCCCGCACTCTCACAAGGACTAACCGCCTCCTCACCATGACCATGGCAGGGCCTCGACGAGATGTGCTGACGGCGATCGGCACATCGCTCACCGCGGCTGTCTCTGCAAACTTGTTTTCATTCCCATCCCCAGACTCTCCACACGACGTGCATGTCATCGACAGCGAGGGAGGGTGCGGCCATGGCTAAGAAAGCATCACCGATTCGAGCGAATCGCACGGCCAAGCGACAACCAAAGCCCCCGGCTGCCCGTCGTTCGCGGACCACACATTCATCAAAACGGCAATTACTCTCTTCCTTGCGCACAGAACCAATAGGGAAACAGGGACGTCGCACGGGAGATATTACCGAACGCAAGCACCTTGAAGACGTCGAACGCGAGCGGGCGCGCGTGTTGAAACAGCAACAGATTGCGCTGTGCGATCTGGCGAAGCACGATGCTACATATACTGGGAATCTCGAAGAGGCGTTGCGGATGATCACCGAAACGGGAAGCCGGGTGCTCGGAGTGGAACGGGCCAGCATTTGGAGATTCAACGAACAAGGGACCGCGATGGAACTGCTCAACCTCTATGAGCGGACCCCGAACCGGCACATAACCGGCTTCACTCTGGCCGCACAGGACTACCCGTCCTACTTCCAAGCCATCGCACATGAAGAGTACGCGATTGCTGCCCATGACGCTCATGCGGACGTCCGGACCAGGGAATTTTCCCAATCCTATCTGACTCCACTCGGAATTGGAGCCATGCTGGATGCGCCGGTTCGACGCAGGGGGCATGTCATCGGTGTGTTGTGTCACGAACATGTCGGTGGACCGCGATCCTGGACGACGGAAGAAGTATATTTTTCCAGTTCATTGGCCACCTTTATTACCCTCGCACTGGAAGTTCACCAACGCCGGGAGGCTGAGCAAGCCCTCGTCCTCGCCAAGGAAGCGGCAGAAATCGCCAGCCGGGCGAAGAGCGAGTTTCTGGCCAGCGTGAGCCACGAGATTCGGACGCCCATGAATGCGATTATCGGGATGGCAGATCTGCTATGGGAAACGGATCTGACCCCCGATCAACGAAAATACTTGCGCATTTTCCGCCGCGCCGGCGGAAATCTATTGAGCCTGATCAACGACATTCTCGATCTGTCGAAAGTCGAGGTCGGCCATCTGGAGCTGGAATCAACGGCCTTTGATTTGAGCGACTTGGTTGAAAAAGCCATCGAGATTCTCGCCATGCGGGCCAATGAAAAAGGCCTCGAACTCGCCTGCCACCTTTCGCCTGACGTCCCTTGCGCAGTGATCGGAGACCCCAACCGCCTACACCAGATCCTTATCAACCTCATCAGCAACGCGATCAAATTCACCGACAGCGGGTCCGTCACGGTGCGGGTCATGCAGGATCCGGAACTCCTCACGCCCGGAGCCGTTCGATTTTCTGTTAGCGATACCGGGATCGGCATTCCGCCCGACAAGCTTGCTGCCATTTTTGAAAGCTTCACGCAAGCCCACGCTTCAATGACGCGCAAGTATGGGGGAACCGGTTTAGGCCTGACCATTTCAAGGCAATTAGCCGAGCTCATGAACGGACGAATCTGGGTGGAGAGTACCCTCGGAGAGGGCAGCACGTTTCATTGCTGCGTGCAACTAGCGGTGCAATCCAGCTCGACACCCACACACGACAACGCCCCAATCAATCTTCAAGGGATCAGAACACTCGTGGTTGATGACCATGCCACCAACCGCCTAATCCTTCGCGAAACCTTGGCTACCTTGGGAGCAGAGGTGACGGATACTGCGTCCGGTCGTGAGGCCATCGAAGAATGGCGGCGAGCCTCTACTTCGGCACGACCCTACGAGCTCTTGCTTC
>JBGPVY010000322.1:0-2862 GCA_041491905.1 Nitrospiraceae bacterium
ATCGGGCGGCATCCGCTGGATTCATCTGCAAGAACCCGCTCGGTTCGATCTGCAGCAGTCCCTTCGAATGGGTCGACAGCTTCCCTGAATGGAACAGGCTCTGGACCAGCCCAAGCTGGACCGTTCCCTCCGGACGCACGGCTTGCGCGGGCAGAGTATACCGAGTTGCAAATTCCTGGCGATATGCCCCGTTCACGTATCGGTTGACGGCGACAGGATCCACTGCGGGAGGGATCGGCGATGGGCCGAGCGAGCCGTAACCGGGAATCACCGCCCGGATCTCTTTGAGGATTTCCTTGGAATCGCCATATTCCAACGGCGCGCCGATGAAGACCGAGAGTGCCGACAGGATTTCCCAGTCGGGGCGGCTGTCCCCCACCGGATCGATCGCGGGCCGAACGGCCTGGACATGGCCCTCGGTATTGGTGAAGGTCCCGGCTTTTTCCATGGCGGAGGCTGCCGGCAGTACCACATGAGCGAGCGCAGCCGTTTCCGTGAGAAACAGTTCCTGGCACACAAGGAGATCGAGTTTGCCCAGTGCCTCTTTGACTCCGGTCTGGGGCGGAAGGCTCCCGACAGGATTTTCTCCGATGATGAAGAGGCTCTTGATGATCCCGGCTTGCGCACGGTCGATCATCTCGATGAGTGTGGCTCCTGCCGCCAGAGGGAGCTCCTCTTTCCAGGCACGAGTGATCTGGGCGCGCGCGTCCTGATCGGTGAGGTCGAGCGCGCCAGGCAGCAGTTCCGCGACTGCTCCCATTTCAACAGCCCCTTGATCGTTATTCTCTTCCGCCAAGGGAGCAAAGCCGCAGCCCTGTGCGGTCAACTTCCCGGTCAAGAGAAGCAGATCCAGGAGATTGAGACAGATGCCATAGCCGCCTTGGCTGCGTAATAGAGTCTGGCCGGCAAGCGCTACGACACGGCACCCTCCCGCCACGGAGGCGGCCATGTGAGCGAACGATTCACGCGATATCCCTGTGCTCAGAGCCAGATCGTTCCAGGCCAGTTGCTGGACCGCTTGAGAGACGGCCGAGACGTAGTCTGACGCCCGTTGCTGGATTGTACTGTCGATATGGTTTCCCTCAACCACAGCCTTCAGCAGGCCCAGGACGGCTGCTCCGAACTGGGACGGTGCCACACAGAGATGTTGCTGCGACAGGTTGGTAATGTTGCTGATCGTGCCGATCGCAGGCTGGATCGCCTCGATCGTCAACAATGTCGCTTCGTGTTTCTTGACGGCTTCTTTGACCTTGAGACCGGTAATCGGATTGGCTTCGGTGATATTGGTGCCGACTAGGAGGAGCACGTCCGCTTGCGTGATGTCCTCAAACGTCACGGTCCAGCGATGCGTGCCTTGCACCAATCGCATGGCCTGAACCCCGTTGACATGGCCGTACCGCGCGCTGCTATCGAGGTTATTGGTCCCGATCGTAAGGCGCATGAACTTCTGGAACAGATAGAGTTCTTCGTTGGTACAGCGGCCGGAAATCAGTCCGCCGAAGGCGTGCGGGCCATGCGCTAACTTGAGCCGGTTGGTCTGTTCGGCCACAAACTCCAACGACTCTTCCCACGTGGCTTCGACCAGCGCGCCGTTCCGTCTGATCAACGGATGGGTCACTCGGCTGGGATGGCTTGTCGCGTGAAATCCAAAAAACCCGCGCGCACACAGGTCGCCGTTGTTCCGACCGGCACCATGGGCGCTGTTCACCTCGATCAACTCCTGGTCCTTGGTTTGGACCGTGATCTGGCAGCCGTCGCCGCAAAATGTGCAGACTGTGTCGGCGCGTTTGAGCATCCAGGGACGGTATTCGTACATCGAGAGCCGGCTGGTGATGGCGCCGACCGGGCAAATCTGCACGCAGCCGCCGCAGAATTCGCAGTCCAAAGGATGGGCGCCGAAGTGCTTGATCTCGGTCATCGTGCCTCGTCCGACCGGGGCGAGGGCCTTGACGTCCATTACCTCGTCGCAGTAGCGGACACAACGCAAACATTGCACGCAACGGTTCATCTCCGTTTCGATAAGGGGGCTGAAATATTCCTTCTGGAAAATGCGCTTGGTCTCGACAAATCGACTGGCAGTCGCGGTGTATTCATGGGAAAAATCTTGGAGGTCGCATTTCCCGCCCTGATCACAGACCGGGCAATCCAACGGATGATTGGCCAGGATGAATTCGAGCACCGACTTGTGGGCGTCATGAACGACCGTCGTGGCGGTCCGAACAGCCATGCCCTCGGTCGCCACGGTGCTGCAAGAGGTCTGGAGTTTCGGCATCTTTTCGACTTCGACCAGGCACATGCGACAGTTCGCATCCGGCTTGAGTTTCGGATGGTAGCAGAAGTGCGGAACCATCACGCCGACCCGGCGAGCGGCTTCGATCACCAGCGTACCTTTCGGCACCGAGATGCGAATGCCGTCGATCGTCAAGCGAACCATTTCTGTCGTGGTATTAGCCATGGTGTGTCAACGATGTTCGACCGTCATCAATGTCTCACCCCTGCCGGTTCAGGCCTGATCAGATTCGCTGCCTCCGCTTCGTGAATCAGCGTGACGTACTCAGGCCGCCAATGTTTGAGCGTGCTCATAATCGGCGCCACTTCCGCATCGCCGAACGCGCAGACCGTTCGGCCCTCGATGTTCTTGCATAGATCGACCAAGGTTTCAAGGTCCTCCATCCGCCCTCGCTTCGCGACGATTCGGCGCATGGTTTGCACCAGCCAGGCGCTTCCCTCGCGGCAGGGGCTGCACTTGCCGCAGGACTCATGATAGAAAAACTCCATGAGGCGGAGCGCGGCCCACACCATGTCTGTGCCCTCTTCCATCACGGTCACCCCGCCGGAGCCGAGCATGGAGCCGGCGGCGGC